>CANOFI010000088.1 GCA_947565255.1 uncultured Lachnospiraceae bacterium | reverse complement strand
ATGAGTAAACTCATTCTTCTCGCTAACGCTCATTATATCATATCGAAAGGACATATGTATGTCTTTATATTCTTACTATCTATCCTATTGCCACAAAATATAATCATCTGGTATGAACCCACCATGCCCCGATTTTCTTTTTTGCAGCTGAATATTTATACGGCGCCTCTGCCACAAGTAACTCCTGAACAGCCTCTAATTCGTATACCTGTATATATGCGAATTGATCATTTTCATAGTGTACGTTGTGACTATCTCCGTCTCTATATTAAATGTATTAATTGATAAATTTGCCACCCCCATATCGGATGTGCTAAATACCATTTCCCCGTTTACCTGAATGAGCCCAGTAGTATCCGTGCAATTAAACTTCATTACACCGTTCTCTATCGGCGACGTCAAAAAACCTGTTCGATAGGGCTTCGGCGCATACATATACCCTCCAAAAATATCACCATATTGATCATAGCTGATGGCAAAAGTTGCTACATTATTGCTGACGCTTACAATCTCTACCTGCCATATTTCCTCATTTGAATCGTCGTTACACCAGCTGTCCTGCACATACGAATAATCCACGTAAGGAGTCGGCGTCGGCTGTGGCGTTGGTTCTGGTGTGGGAACCGGCGTTGGCTCTTTCGTCGCCTCCGGTGTCGATTCTTCTGTCGGTTCCGGCGTCGGCTCTTTGGCCGGCCCCGGCGCAGACTCTTCAGTCACTGCCTCTGCTGCGCCTTTTGTCGCTGCATCTGCATCCGCCGTATTATTTGCATTCTTTTTTTCATTTTGATTCACAAACACCCATATGACTGCCACAACAGCTGCTGCCGCAAGAAAGAGTATCACGATAAGCACTATTTTTTTCCCTTTTCCACCTTCCTTCTTTTCTTCCTTCGCAGGTGATGTGTCCACCATCTGCTCTGGTATTTGCTGTGCCATCTGACTTTCTGTCTCTACATCCTGCTTCGCGCCGCATTCATCGCAAAATTCTGCACTGTCATTTAATTCTGCTCCACATTCATTACAATACTTCATTCCATCCTCCTGATACCAGAGCGTGTTTAAAAATTCATTCCCCAATCTGCACGCCCCACTTTGCGTGATATTTGCGCCATCAGATTGAACATTAGTAGTTCAATCTGTATGAATTCAGGTTACATAGCCCGCTATGCGCCCCTCATTTGGCACAAATCTCCCACAAACTGTGTCACACATCTTGGGGAAAGCATTTTTCAAACACACTCCAGTACATCGTTACATTAATAATTGAGTAATAGATACCTGCCTTTTATAAATCCTCCACCTTCGCGCCGCATTCTACGCAGAATTTCTTGCCAAAAATCAATTCTTCATTACATTTCCCGCAATTTGTCTGCAGTTTCTTCGGCTTCACTTCCTGTCCGCAATCCGGGCAGAATTTTTTCCCTTCCGGTATCGCCCCGCCGCATCGTTCGCATTGTTTCGGCATTATCTTTACGACAACTGCCTCTCCACAGTTCGGACAAAATTTTATACCGCCTGGGATCTGTTCCCCGCAGTTTCCGCAAAGTACTTCCTGCATTGCATCAATATACTCTCGCACCGTCATCATGTCCGCTGTTGTCTGTTCCGCTGCTTTTGCAGGCTGCAGCTTATGTTTCTTTGCTTCCTTTGCAGGCGCCGATGGCCTGGATATCGGCACTGCACCTGCTTTATCCGCCGTATTTGACACGACCTGCGTATTTTGCGGGAAAGCAGCTCCATGCTGGGTGTCTGGTATCCTCTGCCCACATTTATTGCAAAATTTTTTTCCCTTAATCACACTCGCTCCGCAGTTTGGGCATGAAACGCTGACCATATCGGAAATGCTATTCGGCACATTGAACTTCCCGGCGGTTTCCGTAAAATCCTTTGTAACACTGCCCGCCACTTCCGTGAAAACGCCCTTAATCCCCTGTTCCTTCAGCGCATCTTTATTTACGGCAAAGTCCTTAATCAGCGTAAATGCTATCATCGCCAGATAAATTGCCATCTGCAGCCAGAATCCAATCTGCATGCTTGAGGATGAATCCGTCTTCACTCCCGCAGATCCTGCAATATCAGCTCCCGCCTCCGCGCCCATAGCCGCACCGCCCTTTGCCGTGAAACAAAGCACAATGGTCAGGATAATCCCCAGCGCCGCGCCGGCCAGATAAAAAATACTCATCTTCATCTGAATCTGCGGAGCAAGCTCCAGAACAAGCAGCGCAGCCAGCACCAACACCAGCAAAATGCCGAAAATAGAATGAAAAAACACGTCAAATCCATTCATCGCCGCGCCTGCCTCTACTCCTGCTGCCTTTGACTCAACCTTCATCCACGGAAACAACAGAGTAACAAAAAATGCAATACACATATAAATCCGTGGCTCCTTTAACTTCTCCTGCATAATCTTCTCTCCTTATCCTTCTTTTATCGTCTTGCAATGTATCCGTTTTTTTCTGCAATTCCTCCTTTTTGTCTTTTTATGTATTTATACGAGTATATATATACTCATATAATAATACCATATAAATAAAACTAAATCAATATAAAATTTGAATGCGCCATATAGCAGACAGAATACTAACGCGTGTTCGTCAAATAATCGACTAACAGCTATATAAAACATAATACAACTGCAAGGACATGCAACTGTCCTTCTAAAAATTTTAGGGACAAAAAAAATTCCTGCAAAATCGTTCCTAAACTATGCGGAGAAAAATTCCTTTCCATGTATTGCATCCTATTTAACTGCACAAACAACGCCCTTTTATGCAGTAAAAAAAGAACCATCAGCTTAGCTGGTGGTTCTGATTGACAAAGGTAAACTCTCTATGACTGACAGCAGTCCAAAACAAAATATGCTTTACCTGATAAAAACACCGCCCCGACACTCGCCAAAAGTACAAAGGGCGGTTTCTTCTGTGCGAAATTGAATATATTTGACATAACACTTCCTCCCCGTATGCTGAATATAATGCGGTCAGCACACGAGTATCTGCGTCTACAAATGCTCCTTTCGCATTTGCCGGCAAAGCGCCTTCACCCTGTTGGCCTCCTCCATGCTCACATCCTTCTGACTGTACCGCGCTTTATCATAAACATCTGTGACCTCCTGCATCCACGCTCCTGCATCCCCCTCTCCGGACACAGCCTCCCCAATCTCTCCTGAAGTCAGCTTCCCCAGCCCCGGAATCTTCGACACACAGTTTTGGCAGGCAACCATTTTTCGGTAGGAATCCCTTACCTGCCCGTTGGTCGTCTGCCCTGCCTTTCGCCGCAGAATTCCATTTTTCTTCTGAAGCCTTTCCTTTGGTATATCCACAACCACAATTTCATCCTCACCTTCCCTGTGCAAAAGAGCCGTTACCGCCAGTTTTTTGAAAATCATATAAGCTGCTGCAACAAATGCAAGCAGCAAAAGCAATAATAAAATTCCAGTCACAGCAAAACGCAGTGTATCAGCAGAAGCGGCCTGGTGCTGAATCGCTCCATTTTGCCTCTGCCCATCCAAAAGCTCCGGCAGTTCGCCACCTTTGCTGTTAAACAGCGACCCATACGCCGAGTCACTGACAGATATCCCCGCCAGAGACGCCAGCCCCAGCAACAGCTTTGCAAGTCTGTCAAGATACGGCTCCAAAAACTTTGTCAGCATGCCCGACAGCAAAAACACAAAAACCCCCCCCGCCGCAGCGGCAAAAATCACAAAGACAAGCACTCTCCTCGTCTGCCCGTATGCCGCCTGATTTACTGTCCTTCTTTTTTTGAAGCTTGTATAGAACATATGTTCATATTTCCAGAAATAATATAACACCACATAAACAAAATATACCCCAAGCATCCAGGACATGCACTGCATGGAGGTTATGGGCAGCCCCAGCTTATGGTTCGCCGTCAAAAAATGCGCTGTCAGCAGCAAAAGTATGCCCACACCCCAAAAACGATTGCTCTTCCCAACAAAATAATCCTCCGTTTCCAGGTCGTTTTTCTTCTCCAGTCTGCCCAGACGCACAAAATCTGCCAAAGCATATACAATAAGCACGACTCCGAGCAGATACCTGTCTCCGGTAACAGGAAGCAGAATCACCGAGCATATAATCACACACATATCCGCCAATACGATTCCCCAAAGCTTCTTTATCCTGCAAAAAATCCGATGAAGCACAAAAAAGCTTACTACGCTTCCCATATAAACACATGGCTGAAATGCCGCCTCCCCTGCCAGCGTACGTTCCGGCACCGCCTGATACCGGTTAAAATAGACAAACAGCAGCAGACAGTAGAAAAAACAAAAGGACAGCAAAAAATTCAGCACGCCAAGCACGCGAACAGAACGTATGTTTGTCTTTTTGTACTGTCCTTCTTTATGCTTAAACAGAGAGAATTTTGTCATTCCTTTCCCTCCTCCAATAGACATCCCAGACAACGACATGTTTCTCAAGCTCCTTTCGTACCCGGTAAACACCGCTCCCGGTCAGTGGCAGAACCCATGCAAAATTCGCTGCCTGTCCCCCGAGAGCAGAAAGCCCCTTCTGAAAATCTTCATGCTGATACGCAGAAATAAATACCAGATAATACTCTTTGCTGCATTTTTCTATCTGCTCACGCCACAAATCACAAAACGGCTCCCCGCTCACTTTCTCCAAAACAATCCTCGCAAGCGCCTCATCCAGCGCTGTCCTGTATTTTTTCTCCAAATGCTGTTTGTCAACAAAAATACATTCGCCGCTGTCCTCTTCCACAGCGTTGGTATACACGCTGCACTGCACCCCGACCTTTTCCAGATTCACACACCATGTCTTTGCCAGCCGAATGCTCTCCTCCATAACCTCCCGGTGCTGCAGCTTCCCATCCGGCATCAGGTTTAAAAAAACTGCGGCCCTGCGGCTGGTCGTATATTCATAATTATTTACCATATAACCGCCAAGCTTGGCCGTTGCATTCCAATTAATATTTTTCCAGCTGTCAAAAGGCTGATACGGGCGCACCCCCCGAACCAGAAATACATCTTCAAATTGAAAATCATTTGCAAGTACCGCTCCAAGCAGCTTCTGGAACCGCAGAGCAAACTGCCGCATATCCACGCAGGAGGGATACACCGTCAACTGACAGTCCACAGGCACTTTCTGCTCACATACTGCATCCAGCAGAAGGCTTTTGTTCTTAAGCCGCACTTCTGAAAGTTTATAAACGCCCCTCTGCTGGCAATAAAAAGTAAGCGTTCTTGTAATCTCCTCATAGGAAAACAAAGAGAACAACTCCTCCCTCTCCCAGCTGTCACAGGGCTTTTTCTGCTCCATATCCATCTCTGCCAGCGCATTCGGCAGACGAAACAACACAGACAGCACCGGAAGGGGAAGGCGCTTTTTATTCCGTATTTGTATGTACATTTTTACTATCTCATGTTCCGTGACAGCGCGATTGTCAAAACATATGTTCGACTCCAGATTTTTATTCCAGTACATCCGGTACAGGACACGCTGAACCCATGCCGCAAAAATTATGCAGAGCACCAGAACAAATACCATCATCTCCATTCCGGCATCCACCCTTCTACTCTGTTTTAAAATTTTCAACCGGTACTTCTATGCCCGATGCCAGTACACGAATATCTTCCCAGCAATTTCCCGCACCGCCATAGGCATTGCCGCGGATTACACGGTGTCCCAGCAGATACGGAGCCAGCTCCTTTACGTCATCCGGCGTCACAAATTCGCGTCCTCGTACCGCTGCCAGAGCCTGCGAGGCACGCATGAAGGCAAGTGTGCTTCTCGGGCTCGCTCCGGCACTCATCCGGGCATCCTTTCTGGTCGCACGGACAATTTTAAGCAAATATTCCCTGACCTGTGGAGCAATCGTTATCCCCCTGACCTCCATACGGATCTTCTGGATATCCTGCGTTGTACATACCCCGCGAATGGACTCCAGCGGGCTTTCAAGCAAATAGCGCTCCATCATGTCAAGCTCCTGTCCAAAATCAGGGAATCCCACCTTAAGCTTCATCATAAAACGGTCCAGCTGGGCCTCCGGCAATGGAAAGGTACCAAGTGACTCTAACGGATTCTGGGTGGCAATAACGAAAAATGTATCCGGCAGCCGTTTCGTCTCTCCATCCACGGATACCTGCCCCTCCTCCATGCTCTCTAACAGGCTGGACTGCGTGCGCGGTGTCGCGCGGTTGATTTCATCCGCCAGCAGAATATCTGAAAAAACCGGCCCCTCCCGGAATACAAACCCGGACTTTTCCTGATTAAAATAATTAATGCCTGTCACATCCCCCGGCAGCAGATCCGGCGTAAACTGAATCCTTTTAAATGTACCGGACACAGCCCTTGCCAGCGTCCTCGCAAGCAGCGTCTTTCCGGTACCGGGCAAATCCTCCAGCAGCACATGGCCTCCGGCAAAATATGCTGTCAGCACATAGTCAATGACCTTCTCCTTCCCCACCAAAACCTTATTTATTTCCTTTTTTATCTGCGCCGCCGCAGTATAACTGAACAATGCTTCCAATTCCGACACTCCTTCTTACTTAAAAAGTAAAATAACACAACTTTTCTCTTGCATTCTCTCCCATACAATGTTATGCTGCTCTTAAGCAGAACCTACAGTATGCGGCAAATCACACAACGCTCCATTTCCCACCAAAATTGAACAGGGAAACCCGGCATGGAGCTGCACATAAACAAAAATCCGCCGGGACTCCGGCGGATAATCATAAACAAATAGCGGAAAAGGGACTTGAACCCCCGACACCACGGGTATGAACCGTGTGCTCTAGCCAGCTGAGCTATTCCGCCTTATTCAACACTAACAGAAAATATTTTACAATTAATCTTTCTATTTGTCAAATACATTTTTTCTAACCTCTTTCACACAAACCCATTGCACTATTTATTCGCCTTAAATATAATCTCATCGGGATAAACAAGTCCTAACTGATTGTGCGCATAATCCTCCACATACTTTTTCGTCTGACGGTACTTTTCTTCCTTCTCAAGTTCTTTCTCACGCTGTTCTTCCTTTGCAATCTGCTTTTTCAGTCCGGCCTTCCGTTCCTCCCTCTCCTCGCCCTTGGATATCAGAGAAAAGCTTTGCATCGTAAATACACCAACCAACACGGCGACCACGAGCGATACCCAAATTTTACTTGTACGATTTCTTCTTTTTAATTTCCGCTTACTAATTGTTCCCACTTCTAATCCTCTCATTCCCAATACGCACATCTATTTTTTCTTAATTCCTATTTTAATCGTTTTGCAACAATTATGCAATCTTTTTTTTAATTTTATACTATATTTTTCACAAAATTTACCCCCTTTGCCTCCGGCCTTTTTGGTCTTTTTCCACAAAAAAGCCACTGGTTTTAATACAATTTTTAATACCTTACCTACCACATGTAGTATTTTATTTATAATTTTAGAGATAACCGGTACTAAATAGCGACCGGCCGTAAAGTTATAAATCAGCATGCCGAGCAAAATTCCCAGCACAAAAAACCAGCGTATAATTCCGTTATTTTCTTTCATGATAACATAAGAAATGTACAGCGCACCTGCAATCCAGTAAAAAAAATCTTCAATCGCAACCCATACACTGCCATGAGGATAAATACGGCGCAAAATCCGAAGCACATCATACACAGCTGACAGAAGCACTCCGCTCAGGGCAGCATGCAGAAAAAATTGTATTTCCTTTGTAATCGTATCACTCATAGCTTCTGCACCTCTTACCGAAACAGTCTTGCAAGCAGTGATTCCTGCTGCTTTCCGTGTCCCGCAACATCTGAATAGAGAAAGCTGTCTATCTCGCCCTCCACATCCACCTCGCCCTTTTCCAGCGACAGGCGTTTTACATGCATATTATTTCCCTTTATCATTAACATTCCCTGCGACGTCTCTAAAAGCACCTCGTTTAAATCAAAGGCAAGCACGTCCAATACGCCGGTTACCGCAGCACTCTGACGGTTATTCACTGTTATTTTATGAATTGTCATCACTCTGTCTTCCATATTAATCCTCCTGAATTTTTTCTTGTCCCTTAACCATATGAAACAACCTGGAAGTATATGACAACAACATGGTTCGTACCGACTAACTTCTTCTTTACCATTACCGGATAATGGACCTGGCAGTCCGGCCCATTGCTATGCCGCTCTTTGTATTTATTTTGATATAGCTTACCAGTAATCCCAAAAGCCGCATAAAACCAGGATCTTCAGGCTCTGAAAACAGCCGGAACTGTATATTTTTGCTTGTATTCGTATATAATTCGTAGTATACTTATGCAATAAATCATGATATATGGAGGGCTTCAGAATGACTGGCAGAGTGAAACGGAGCAGAACCAAATATCCGAACATCTATTTTAATGAATACACTGCAAAAGCAGTACTGCGAGGATTTGGATAATGAAGGAATGGTTAT
>CANOFI010000087.1 GCA_947565255.1 uncultured Lachnospiraceae bacterium | reverse complement strand
GTCCGCTATCCTGTTTATGGGAAAATATTATATAGAAAGGATGGATAAGGTTCAGGATGACCGGATTGGGGAAAAATAAGTTGCCATAAAGCTTCATTTGTTGTATAATAAACAAAATCCGATGGAAAGGCAGGACGATGGAATTATTCTGGTGAATGTTTATGAAAAGGAAAAGATTTAAAAACAGGTCGGACAAAGGAGTTTCACTGCTTTTTTCGATTTTGCTTGTTTTTTGTATTCTCGGAGTTGTAGTATTTTCTATTTCTCAAAAAATATCGAAAGAAATGTCTGAGGCAGCGGTCCGGAATTTAAGCGAAAGTCTGGACTTGATCAAATGCACCATAGAGTCAATTTTGAATAGAGAAGCCGAGTTTCAGAAGCTGATGGCGCAGGAAATTGCCATGCAGGAAGAACCTGAGGCGTATATCACTTCTTATCAGAAGAATCAGACGATGGTAAAAATTTCATTTATCAGGGAAAATGCAACAGAGGGGATTTCCAGTACGGGGGATGTTTTTTCCGAAAAAGAACTGGATTTTTCAGGCGGAATGATTGATGGACTGGAGGTTTCCCATTCTTATATCAATTATATGGGGGCATGGGCATATTCTCTCAAATGTCCGGTGGTGAAGGAGGAGCGGAAAATCGGAACGCTGTATGTGGAGTATTCTTATGATACTCTCGATCAATCGCTTCCCGAACGATTTTACGACAAGCAGGCCAGGCTTTATATTATGGACGCGAATACAGAACGGTTTGTGCTGAAACCAAAGGGAATGGGAGAGCGCAGCGCGGGGCACCTGAACCTGGAAGATTTTTACAGGGCAAACAATGTTCATGATACGAAGCTTCGGGCAAAAATTGAGAACTGTCTGAAGAACAGGGAAAATATTATGTTCTACCATGATATACGGGAAAAGCATTCGCTGAACTATATGTGGACTGTGAATGACGGTACGATTTTTTTAATCGGATATGTGCCGATTGAAGCCATTCAGCAGGAAGGCAGGACGGTAAATCAGAACATTTTGTTTGTTATTGTGGTTATACTGGTTGCATTTTTCCTGTGCTGCATCCTGTATTATTTTAATCAGAGGCAGCAGAGAAAGCTTATGCGGGAACGGGAAGCCGAACGGGAGCTGCATAACAAACAATTGGCGGAGGCGCTGCATGCGGCGCAGCTGGCGAGTAATTCCAAAACCACGTTTCTTTCGAATATGTCCCATGATATCCGCACGCCGATGAACGCGGTTCTTGGTTTTACCACTCTGCTTGCAAAAGATGCCCAAAACCCGGATAAGGTACGGGAATATACGAAAAAAATTATGGCTTCCGGGCAGCATCTGCTCAGCCTGATTAACGATATCCTGGATGTATCCAAAATTGAGAGTGGGAAAGTTGTTCTGAATGTGGAAGAGTTTACGCTGAATGATCTGGTGTCTTCCATCGATGCAATCGTCCGTCCGATGGCAGGTGCAAAGGCACAGGAATTTCATGTGGAGGTAAGGGATATTAAGCATGAGCGTCTGTTGGGCGATGAAACGAGAATTAATCAGATATTGATTAATCTGCTCTCCAATGCCGTGAAATATACGCCGGAAAGGGGTAAGATCTGGTTCCGGATCATTGGCCTGAAGCAGCGTTCCAGTCAGTTTGAGCATATCCGGATTGAAGTGGAAGATAACGGATATGGGATGACGCAGGAATATTTAAAAACAATTTTTGATGCTTTTACAAGAGCGGAAAACAGTACGACAAACAAGGTTCAGGGAACAGGGCTCGGCATGGCGATTACTAAAAATATCGTCGAGCTTATGGGAGGAACTATTGAAGTTTTCAGTGAGGTCGATAAAGGAAGCCTGTTTCGGGTAGAGCTGGAATTCCGCATACCCGAGGGGCAGACGGATCAGCTGTTCTGGAAGCAGAGCGGCATATCCCGGATTCTTTTTGTAGGTGAGGACCCGCAGGAGGGGAAAAACATTCGGACTCTCATGGCTGATATGGGCGTCGGGGTGGATACCGTGCCCGATGGGGACAGTGCGCTGTCTCTGCTGCAGGATTCCGGGGATTCTCAAAAGGTTTACCAACTGGTGTTACTGGATGTCGATGTATCTGTTGTGAACAGCGTTCAGACAATAGAACAAATGAGAAATCTATTGCCCACCGGTGTGTCTGTTCTTTTTATGGCTGACCATGATGCGGGAGCGGTAAAACATATGGAAGAAATACTTCAATTGGGATATACGGGAACGCTTGCAAAACCGTTCTTCATATCCGCCCTGAAAGAAAAGGTCATGGAAATACAGGCAGAAGAATCCGGACAGAGTCAGGCGCCGGAAGCCGAGGAATTCGGAAATCTTCAGGGGATGCATTTCCTTGCGGCGGAAGATAATGAAATTAATGCGGAAATATTGTCGGAAATTCTGGATATCGAGGGCGCAAGCTGTGAAATTGCCGAAAATGGAAGACTGGCAATGGAACGCTTTGCGAATGCGGAAGAAGGGGAATTCGACGCAATTCTCATGGATGTTCAGATGCCGGTGATGAATGGTTATGAAGCGACAAGGGCAATTCGGGCCATGGAGCGGAAGGACGCGGGAGAAATCCCAATCATCGCCATGACGGCGAATGCTTTCGCAGAGGATGAAAGGGAGGCTTTGAATGCCGGAATGAACGTCCACATTGCAAAGCCAATTGACGTGGAGCTGTTAAAGCAGGTGCTTAAAAAATATGTTTCTGAAAAACGGGTCGATAAGGAGTCACCGGAAAATAATAAAAAAAACGAGTCAATGAGGAGTCATCAAAAATGTTAATGAAAAAAGTAAGAAAGAATGATTGGAAGAAAGCAGCGGCGGTCTTTTTGACAGGAGCGGCGGTGCTGACCGCAACAGCCTGCGGAGACAAGGAGGGCTTCAATCTGGTAAAGGAAAAGGAAGAAGAAGTGCAGATCGTGACTCTGTTCAGTCCGATGGAAAAAACGAATCCGGATGCGGAAAACGTGGCAAGAAGTGCCTGTGATAAAACAATTGTCATGGCAGAGAAAGCGCTTGGCGTGTCCGTTGATTATGTCACATATACAGCAGAAAATTATAAAGATAAAACGTATGATGATGTGGCACTCGACCGGGCGCGAAACAATATGGATGATATTTATCTGCTGAATCCTGATGTGATCAAGACCTTGGGAGAAGAAGGAAAACTCATGGATTTGTCAGGGCTTGCGTGCGCGGAAAATTTGCGGGACGTTGTAAAAAACGCAAATACCATCGATGGAAAACTGGTGGCTATTCCGCAGGAAGTGGTGGCCTATGGACTGTTTATCAACAAGGACCTGTTCGACCAATATCAACTGGAGCTTCCGAAGACCCCGGAAGATTTTCTGGAATGCTGCAGAGTATTCAAGGAAAATGGCATTGAAACACCGGTGGGGGCAAACCGCTGGTGGTTGGAAACCTTTGTTCTGGCTCAGGCTTATGCGGATTTGTATAATGGCGGGAACACGGAAGCGGAGATTGCAGCTTTAAACAGTGGAGAAAGCAAATACAGCGACTATATGCGTCCCGGGTTCGAGTTTCTCAAGGAGATGATCGATCGTGGTTATATCGATGCAAAAAAGGCTCTGGTCAGCGAAGCGATTGAAGGCGAAGGTGCAGATTTTCTTGCGGGGAAAACGCCCATTGTCATGGCATACTGGGGAGCGGCCAATACGAATACCGCATACGGAGACCCGGATTTCAATATGCTTGTTATCGGTTTTCCGAGCAGCAGGGGACAAATGCCCGTCATGCCAATGACGGGATTCGGTGTCGGTTCCAATGCAGAGCATGCCAAGGATGCCATGGGTATTATGGATGTGATTCTTTCTGACGAAGCGCTTCAGGTATATGCGGAAACGAACAAGGTGATTTCACCGTCGAAAAATGTAGAAGTGGAATGTATTCCTGCATTAAAACCATTGAACGATAAGATAGAGGAAAACGTTTATGTTCTTGGAGCCAATGCGAATATGAAGCTGGAACAGTGGGGGAATACCTGTCTCATCGTACGGGAACTGTTAAATGGTGCTACAGTGGACGAGTGCATGGCGGAATTTGACAGACTGCAGGAAGAGACACTGGAAAAGTAGAGACGGCCGGACAACAGCCGGAAACAGGCGTCTTTTCTGATGTCAGTTTTTAAAAGACATCAGAAATGGCGCCTGTTTCGGCTGTTGTCGGATTTCTTTCGGATGATACTGCTTTATCAAAAGCTTCATTACCGCATATGTTTCATTTTCTGCAGGTATGTTTATATGGTCTTGTTCAGTGACGCTTTCATATTCCATCGTGCAGCTTCTTTGTTCTGTGTCTGTTACCAGCCTGTGTGAGCAGTCCGTTTCAGGGCATGCTGGTTGTCTTTTGCATCACATTGCATTTCATTTGAGAAATTTTCCACTTTTAGTTTTTCATCTCAAAATGGTTAGCGCCATTTTTAACAGCCAGGTTTATATAATTGAAAGAAAATAAAAGCTTGTCGTGTATACAGTATTCAATTTATAATATCGTGGAATAAAGGAAATCATAAATGTATAGTTTTATTTTTTAATCAGAATAAGACTTGGGAAAAGAAATAATCTTAAACTGGTTACAGGAGGCAATTGGAATGAGAGAGGAATGGCATGGATTTTCAGGCGGAGAATGGGAAAAAGAGGTCAACGTCAGAGATTTTATTCAAAAGAATTATACATTATATGAAGGAACAGATGAATTTTTATGCGGGCCTACAGATAATACACAGAAATTGTGGGAGCAGGTAATGGAATTGTCGAAGCAGGAGCGCGAGGCGGGAGGGGTTCTCGATATGGATACAAAAATCGTTTCTACCATTACGTCTCACGGCGCCGGGTATCTGAATAAGGACCTGGAAAAAATTGTCGGCTTTCAGACGGATAAGCCGTTCAAACGGTCATTGCAGCCTTACGGCGGTATTAATATGGCGAAGGCTGCGCTTACAACAAACGGGTATACAATCGATCCGGAAATCGAAGAGTTTTTTACTACGCACAGAAAGACGCACAATGCAGGTGTATTTGATGCGTACACCCCGGAGATGAGAAGGTGCCGTTCGAACCATATTATAACAGGACTTCCGGATGCTTACGGCCGCGGCCGCATAATCGGCGATTACCGGCGGGTGGCTTTGTACGGTGTCGATTTTTTGATTCAGGATAAGGAAATGCAGAAGGCTACAACAAAAAAGACGATGACCCCGGAGGTGATTCGCGACAGAGAGGAATTATCTGAGCAGATTCGGGCGTTGGGGGAATTAAAAAAGCTAGCTGAAATTTATGAATGTGATATATCAAAACCTGCGCGCAATGTACAGGAGGCAATTCAGGCATTGTACTTTGCATATCTTGCAGCGGTGAAGGAACAAAACGGCGCGGCAATGTCGCTCGGACGTACATCCACATTCCTTGACTGTTATGCGGAGAGGGATTTAAAAAACGGAACCTTTACGGAAGGGCAGATTCAGGAATTTGTGGATCATTTTGTCATGAAGCTGCGGCTTGTCAAATTTGCAAGGACACCGGAATATAACGCATTGTTTGCAGGTGACCCGACCTGGGTGACCGAATCAATCGGCGGAGTCGGTGTGGACGGGCGTCCGTTAGTGACAAAGATGTCGTTCCGGTTTTTGCATACGCTCAGCAATTTAGGGACAGCTCCTGAGCCCAATATGACCGTTCTCTGGTCTACAAGACTTCCGCAGAATTTCAAGAGATTTTGCGCCAAGTCCTCCATCGCATCTTCTGCCATCCAGTATGAAAATGACGACTTGATGCGTGCGTCACACGGGGATGATTATGCGATTGCATGCTGTGTGTCTTCGATGGTAGTCGGAAAGGAAATGCAGTTTTTCGGGGCCCGGGCAAATCTTGCAAAATGTCTGTTGTACGCGTTGAACGGCGGTGTGGATGAAATAACCGGTGTGCAGGTAGGACCGAAATACGAACCGTTTACGGGTGAATATCTGGATTATGATACGGTAATGGAAAAATATCTTGCGATGATGGAATGGCTGGCCGGTGTTTATGTCAATGCATTGAATGTGATTCATTATATGCATGATAAATACTGTTATGAAAGGCTGCAGATGGCGCTTCATGACAGGGAGGTCAAGCGGTATTTTGCAACTGGAATCGCCGGTTTTTCTGTTGTTGCAGACTCTTTATCCGCAATCAAATACGCAAGGGTAAAAGTGGTGAGAAGTGATGTGAAAATTACAAAGAAAGTAAAAGATCCACAGACAGCCAAGTTTGTAGTAAAGGAAGTCGGTGTGGCCAAAAATGTAATTACCGGATTTGAAATAGAAGGTGACTTTCCGAAATATGGAAATGATGATGACAGGGTTGATGAAATGGCGGCAGACATTGTCAGAAAATTTATGGCAATGATTAAACAGAACGAAACCTACAGGGATGGAATTCCGACCACCTCAATTCTGACAATCACATCGAATGTGACCTATGGAAATAACACAGGCTCAACACCAGATGGGCGTGTGGCAGGAGAGCCGTTTGCTCCCGGAGCGAATCCGATGCATGGGCGGGATAAAAATGGCGCAGTAGCGTCTCTTGCATCTGTGGCCAAGCTGCCGTTCTCCAATGCGCAGGACGGCATATCCAACACATTTACCGTGATTCCGAAGGCGCTTGGCAAAAAAGGAGAGGTCATTGGCGAACTGGATATCATTCTTCAGTAGGTGAAAGAATCAGAATGGATGAGCAGCAGATGCTTTTTGGTGAGTGGGCTGCTGCGAAAAACTGGTTAAAATTGTATCAATTGTATATAAAATTTGTATAATTTACAATATTATAACAGGTGTCTGAAAAAGCACAGAAGGAGAACGGCATGAAAGAAAAGAAACAGGTAGAGGAGTTAGTATCGATATTGGATTCCTTTATGAAAAAAGGCGGCAGCCATGTCAATGTCGATGCGGTAGGCAAAGCAAAAAAATATGAGATAAAAATACAAAACAATTCTTGCTCCGGCGGGAAGTTTGCCACTGCGTGTGCGGTGCCGAACCTGATGAAAGGGCTGGATACAGACAGTCCGGATGATTAAATAAGAGGAATAAAACAATTTCATAAAAACAGGAGGAATGCAGAATGGCGGTAGATAATTCGCAGATTGATAATTTGGTGGCAATGCTGGACGGGTATGCCGAAAAAGGAGGGCATCATTTAAATGTCAATGTGCTCAACAGAGAGACGTTATTGGATGCCCAGGCGCACCCGGAGAAATATCCGCAGCTTACAGTGCGTGTTTCCGGATATGCGGTTAACTTTATTAAGCTGACCAAAGAACAGCAGGATGATGTGATTTCCCGGACATTCCATAACGCGATGTAGGATGGGATAGCCATAAAAATTAGTCAAACTGTACAAAAAATATATTTTATTTTGTGCAGTTTGACGTTTTTTAAGAAAAACTCTTTGAAAGATTAGACAGATGATTTACTATGAAAGAAAACAAAATTAATAAAAGCGGAAAACAAATCATGGATACGTTTTGCAGTGGCGAAAAAGCTGCAGCTGGGAAAGGAAAGGCAGATGGCGGAAAAAACAGGAAGATTCATTGCGTTTGAGGGGATTGATGGAAGCGGAAAGAGTACACAGATAAAGCTTCTTGCGGAAAAACTAAAGGAACAAAAGCTGGCACATTACATAACGATGGAACCGACAGATTCTCCGATTGGTTGTCTGATACAGCAGATACTGACAGGACGCGTGAAGACGGACAATAAAGTAGTCGCGGCCTTGTTTGCGGCGGACCGGCTGGATCATCTGCTTAATGATGTGAATGGCATTAAGGAGAAGGTAGATGCGGGAACAGTTGTTCTGACAGACCGGTATTATTTTTCCTCTTATGCCTATCAGTGTGTGGATATGCCGATGGAGCAGGTGATTGCACTGAATCAGCAAAGCAGTGAGATTATGCGGCCGGATTTGAATATTTTTATTGATATTGATGCCGGGACAGCGATGGAGCGTATAATGAAAAATCGCTACCAGGTAGAGCTGTTTGAAAAAAAATCGAGATTAGAGCGGACGCGGGAAGGATACCGGGAAGCATTTGAACGCATGAAGGGAATCGAAAAAATTGTGGTAATTGACGGAACCCGGACGGTCGAAGAAGTAGCATTCAAAGTGTGGGAGGCGGTGCAGCCGCTTTTGTAAATTGTATAAAATATGTAAAATATCAGTTCGGCATGTGGTATTAATTTCATATGAAAACAACAAAAAATAAAAAGAATTGGTGATGGCGAAAGTCTTATTCATAGTGAAAAGTTTGGGTAATCTATACAAAAGCTCTGATAATGAAATAAAGGTTTCGCAAATGTTTAATAAAGAAAAGATTGAAGGAACTTGCAGGGCCGCACAGGTGCGT
>CANOFI010000086.1 GCA_947565255.1 uncultured Lachnospiraceae bacterium | reverse complement strand
CAAAAATAACTATTTTTTGTACCCCCACACCCCACATCAACCACCGCCGAAACCTTAAAATATTTCTCCAACCTCTTATTCCGATTCCCTTCCTCATCTTCTGCAACACAAAATGCTTATAAAACTGCTTAAAACAGAGGATTTCTAGATATGTTTCCTTCGCATACCCACCACACATTCTGTATGCACCGTCCCCGGAAACATATCCACGCAGCAAACCCTCTCCACCCGGTACCCCCGCTCCTGCAAAACCACGAGATCCCTAGCCAGGCTCGTCGGCTTGCAGGAAATATAGACCATCCGCTCCACTCCGTAGTCTATAATCTTCTTCAACGCCTTCGGATGAATCCCATCCCGCGGCGGGTCCAAAATGATAAAATCCGGGCGCACTTCAATAGTGTCCAGCACCTTCAGCACATCACCGGCGATAAATTCACAATTATGTAAACCATTCAGCCGCGCATTAATGCGCGCCGCCTCCACGGCCTCCTCAACAATCTCCACTCCAATTACTTTTTTGGCCACCTTGGCCATCACCTGGGCAATGGTTCCCGTTCCGCTGTACAAATCAAACAGCACCTTACCTGTATCTGCCTCCCCGTCCATTATCTGTCCCACATACTCCCGCACGGTCTCATAGAGCACCTCCGCGCCGAGCGTGTTCGTCTGAAAAAAAGAAAACGGTGAAATTCTGAATTTCAGTCCAAGCAGTTCCTCATAAAAATAATCCTGCCCGAAAATGACCCTCGTCTCATCACTTTGCACAACGTCTGCCACAGAGTCATTCAGCGTATGCAAAATGCCGACAATCTTCCCTTCCAGCTGCAGAGCAAGCAATTCCTCTGCGAGGGCCTGCATATCCACGCTTTCCTGGGTTGTCGTGACTAAATCCACCAGAATTTCACCCATTTTTTTCCCTTTGCGCACAAGCAGATGCCTTAAGCAGCCCTCATGACGCATCCGGTGATAAAAAGATACATTTTTTTCCGAAAAAAAAGCCAGAACGGCACACAGAATTGTATTAAAATCTGTGTCCACAATCTGGCATTCCCCCACATTTACGATATCGTGAAAACTGTCCCGTTTGTGCATGCCAAGAGCAAGGGGTCCATCCTTGTACTCATCCCCGAAAGAATATTCCATCTTATTCCGATAGGCAAACGGATTCGGACTCGGCTTGATTCCTTCAAATTCATACTGTTCACAAACACCGTCCAAAAGCTTTCTGACCTGGGATTCCTTTAAGGAAAGCTGCGCTTCGTAGGGAAGATTCTGATACGTGCAGCCTCCGCACATTCCAAAATGCCTGCAGGCAGGAGCAATCTCATCAGGCGCCTTTTCCAGCACCTCTGTAATGATTCCCTCTGCCTTTCCCTTCCGCACCTTTTTTATGGAAAAGCGCACCTTCTGTCCGGCAATCCCGTTTTTCACGGTCACAACGCGGTCCTCTATTGTAATTTTCCCTTTATTCGGAAAATCCACACTCTCAATTACCCCTTCGAATATCTGTCCCTTTTTCATAACAAACCTCCACACTGATAAAGAGCGCCGGCGGGGCATCCTTTTAAATCTGCTTCTTATTCCTGCTCTGACGCTTTTTCCACTTCTGCCTCATCAAAAAAGTCGTCATCCAGATCATCCTCAAAATCATCCAGATAATCCGGAGTAAAGAAACGGTATACACCATATGCAATTGCTCCGATTGCTGCAACGGCACCAACTACAGCCAAAACAATCAGCGCTTTGTTTTTGCTCTTTTCTTCGCACAGTTCCTCCTCTTTTCTGTGCAAAAGATCACTCAGCTTTGATACATTTAATAATTCTTCCACTTTGCTCATTTGAACACATCCTTTCTATGATTATTAGGTTTCTCAATCCAAAAACGATTATACTTAGTATATCACATTTTAAAATTCATTTCCACAATTTTCTTATTAATTTTTAAAAAATGTCAGAGCTTCTTTAATTTAGCAAACGAGGCGAACATTTTCTTCACCCCGACCCGGTCAAATTCCACCGTCACCTCAAAATCCCTTCCGCCGCCGACAATATCCCTGACTGTGCCGTTTCCAAATTTTATGTGCTTTACACGGTCGCCGATGTCATATTCAAGACTGTCCGCCGATTTTGTGCCAAAATGCTGTTTTTCAGTAAATACCTTTGCATGGAATGCCTGTTTCGCCTTCTGATACCCGCTGTCGGCATGTCTTTTCGGTACGGAAGGCATCGCCTTCGGAACAATTGTTCCTTCTCCCCCAAACACCTCGGCCGGAATCTCATGAATGAACCGCGAAGGCTTATTGCTCTGTATTTCCCCGCGCAGCATGCGGACCTGTGCGGACGTCAGCGTAAGCTGCTCCATCGCGCGGGTAATCCCCACATAGCACAGCCGCCGCTCCTCCTCCATTTCCTCCGGCGAATCGGACGTAATGGTCATATAGCTCGGAAAAATGCCGTCATCCATGCCTGCCATATAAACATTTGGAAATTCCAGTCCCTTTGCACTATGTATCGTCATCAGCAGAACCCGGTCCGCCTCCTCCACGGTATCAATATCGGCAACCAGCGCAACCTCCTCGAGAAAACCGCTTAGCGTCGGCTCCGGCTCCTCCTCTTCATAAACCGCAATTTTACTCACAAGCTCATCAATATTTTCCATCCGCGCCTGCGCCTCTTCTTCCCCTTCCTCCAGCAGCAGATCCGCATATTTTGTATCCTCCATAATATCCTGTACAATTTCCATAATCGAAGCATGCGCCTCAAGCTTGCTCCGCTCCACCTTAATCAGGTTTACAAAGCCTTTGATTTTATTCAGGCTTCTGCCGATTCCCGGTATATCCTCCGGATGCAGAATGACCTCAAAAAATCCCTTTCCCTGTGCATCGGCATAGTCCTGAATCCGGCCGATTGTCGTCTGTCCGATTCCCCTCCTCGGCACATTGATAATTCGTTTTACCGCAAGGTCATCCTTCGCATTGTCTATCGTTTTCAAATATGCCAGAATATCTTTTATTTCCCGTCTGGCATAAAAATTCAGGCCGCCCACAATCCGGTACGGAACGTTCGCCGACACCATTTTTTCTTCAAAAATACGCGACTGTGCGTTGGTACGGTATAAAACCGCGCTGTCACTGTAACGCAACTGTCCTTTCCGTACCCTGTCACAGATATCTCCGATGACGTATTCCGCCTCCTCATCCCCATTGTAAAAATGCTTATATTTGACAGGATTGCCCGCCCCTTTTGCCGTCCAGAGGCTTTTCCTTTTACGTCCGATATTATGCGCAATCACTCCATTGGCGGCATTCAAAATATTTTGCGTGGAACGGTAATTCTGCTCTAACTTAATCACCTTTGCGTCGGGATAATACTTTTCAAAATTCAGAATATTCTGAATATTTGCACCGCGGAACTTATAAATGGACTGGTCGTCATCTCCTACCACGCAGAGGTTGCGCTCTTTTGTATCGCTCAGCATCCGCACAAGCTGAAACTGCGCCATATTCGTATCCTGGTATTCATCCACCATAATATACTGAAAGCGGTTCTGATACATCTGCAAAATTTCCGGACAATTTCTGAACAGTTCAACCGCTAGCATGAGCAGGTCGTCAAAATCCAGAGCATTGTTGTCCTTTAACCGCTTCTGATATTCCATATAGGCATCCACCAGCTTTTTCTTTGTAAAATCCCCCTGCACACTGACCGCATATTTTTCCGGCGTCAGCAGCTCATTTTTGGCTGAAGAAATTTCATTTAAAATCGTACGCTCCTTTAAAAACTTCGTATCAATGTCAAGACGTTTACACACCTCTTTCATCACCGTTTTCTGGTCATCCGTATCGTATATGGTAAAATTGCCTCCGTATCCCAGCTGGTCAATGTGCCTCCGGAGAATACGCACGCATGCCGCGTGAAACGTACTGACCCATATGGCCTCCGAACCAAACCCAACCAGGGAATCCACACGCTCCCGCATCTCACCCGCCGCCTTGTTGGTAAATGTAATGGCAAGTATATGATAAGGACTGACCTCCTCTTTCTCAATCAGATACGCAATCCTGTGCGTCAGCACCCTGGTTTTCCCCGAACCGGCTCCCGCCAGAATCAGCAAAGGCCCCCGGGTATGCAAAACAGCCTCCCGCTGCTCCTTATTTAAGCTATCGTAAATTTCCATTCTCTTTCTCCTCATATCATTCGTTTATAACCCGGCACCTGCGAAACTCTTAAATCACTGTCAGAGTCTGGGCAGGCTAAACAAAAACGCAGCGACTTCAAAACTCTTTGGAGCGGAGTTTTTGTATAGCCTGCCCAGACTCGTCACTCCCAATAAGACTTACGCAATCACCTGCAAATTCGTAACCAAAAACAGCTTACAAACCTCTTTCTTATTATCGTATACCCTTATTATAAATCACACCCCCGCTTTTTCGCAACCGTTAAATGTTCCTTAAAAACATTTTCTGCTTGTCATGTAGTTTTAAATACTGTATAATATAGCTATACCCAGAGCGCACCAGCGCATACACTGCGGGAGAGCCTTTCGGGTATGGAATTCATAATGACAACCAGGATTAGAAAAGAGGTATTTATGTCTGCACAAATGGACGTTTTTATTGAAAAACTGATAGAAAATATGCGTTCTATGCATTATATTGTACCGGACGACATTCCAGGTATCGAGCTTTATATGGACCAGGTTACAACCTTTATGGATAAGCATATGACTTCCCTGAAGCGCACGGAGGAGGACCGCATTCTGACCAAAACCATGATTAACAATTATGCGAAGAACAATCTGCTCCCGCCGCCGATTAAGAAAAAATATTCCAAAAACCATATTTTGCTGATGATTTTCATTTATTATCTCAAGGGATTTTTAAGCATCAGCGACATCCAAAGCCTGCTCACTCCGCTTGCACAGAATCATTTTGATGAATCTTCACCGCTTCCTCTCACGGATATTTATGAACAGGTTGTGCATATGGAGAAGGAACAGCTGGATCTTTTGCTGAAAGATATTGAAAACAAATACCAGATTGCAAAAGATTGTTTTAAGGATGAGCCGGATGAAAACTTTCTGCAATGCTTTTCCATGATCTGCATGCTGAGTTTTGATGTATATATGAAAAAACAGATGATCGAACGCATGATTGACAACCTGCTTGCAAAGCCGGATAGCTCTGATAAAAAGACAGACACAAAAGAGAAAACAAAAACCGAGCAAAAGGCAAGAGCAAAAACAGAACAAAAAACGAAGGAAAAGTCAAAAACAAAAAACGCCAAAGAATAAAGGGACCCATGCTGCTGTCCCTTTTTCTCATTCTTTTTTCATCTTATTAAACACCAGTTTATAACCGTCGTTCCCGTAATGAAGCGTACGGTTGACCCTTCCGATTGTTGTTGTCGAGGCGCCTGTTTTCTCCGCTATTTCGACATAAGTACGCTGCTCATGCAGCATACCCGCAACCTCCAGGCGCTGTGACAGCGCCTGCAGTTCATTGACGGTACATACATCCTCAAAAAACTGATAGCATTCTTCCAGGGTTTCAAGGCTTAAAACTGCTTTAAACAACTGGTCCATCTCCGCTGACCTGATCTTATCATTCATCCTGCCGCCTCGCCCTTTCTTATCCAAATTTGTATTTATTCATATATTTTCTACACCGCTCCACCGAAGTGTTCACCACAAGCTCCTGAGGGAAATCCGCCTCGGCAAGCACCTGCTCGGCACAGGCAAAATTCAAAATCGCCTCATCCACATGGGCATCGCTCCCAAGTATGACGGGAACCTGGTATTCCCTGCACAGCGAAAGAATCTCCAGATCATTTTCTTTCGCTTTTACACGCGGTCCTCCGGGCATCAGGGACGCATTGTTCAATTCAATCAATACACCATGCTCTTTTGCCCCGATGACCAGCTCTTTGTAATCGATATCATAGCGCGAATCGTCCGGATGGCCGATTACGTTAATATATGGATTTTTCATGGCAGACAAATATGCCCTTGTGTTCTCTGTCCTTGTCCCTGGCCTGATACACGGCAAATGCATACTGGCAATGGCAATGTCCATCTGCATAAGCAGTTTCTGGTTCAAATCCACGCTTCCGTCATAATCAATGACATTCAATTCTACGCCGAGCAGAAGCTCCACTCCGCACATTTCCCTGGACACCACCTGTAAATTGGAAAAGTAAAAATCATGGCAGCTGCCCGGCATCGCCGGTCCGTGCTCCGTAATTCCGAGAAGCCTGACCCCCTTCTGATTCGCCATATGCGCCATCTCCCGGATGGTGCTGTAAGAATGTCCGCTTGCCAGACTGTGGGTATGGGTATCTACGATATAATTCATATGATTCCTTCTTTCCTAAAATAAAGCTGTTTTTTCCTTATTGTACGAATTGTATACACAATAAATACAATTCTCAGTCCGAAGAAAGCGAAGGCTTTCCCTTTTTCCATACTATATATGTTCCGACACTGAGCAAAACGGACATAACGGCAAGATATGGAATGATTACCGCATAATTTCCCCAGAACCAGGAATCAAAACTATGCAGACGGTTCGGCAGACGAATGAGCAGCTCCATTCCGATACAAATAATTCCAAACCAGTACATTTTTCTCTGCACGCCGATAAACATCACGACGCATACAGATAGATCAAGACAGCAGAAAACGGCTGCCGTAAAAGCCTTCATAATAAACTTCCATTCTTCTCCAGCCACGAGATTATTCCTCTCCACATACATTCGCAGCTCCCGGACCGCATCAATGCTGTCCACATCCTCGCTCGTAATTACAATCAAATACGCAACCAGCAGAAATCCCGTCAGAAGACACTCTGCAATACAATACCCTGCTCCAAGATTGAGTGCATTTCCAAGTCCCTTTTTCTTTTTTGTAAACAAAAATATAAGAAACATGCCGCACACTTCACAAACTGCCTTGATTATTACAATTACAGCAGCCTGAAACTCCGTTGCAGTCTGATCCAAATACGCCGGCATAAAAATAGCTCCCATAAGTGCCGACAATACCATGGTAAATACAAAAAAACCTGCCACTCCCCACAAAACCTGTTTTAGCGAGCCTTCGTATTTTAATTTTCCTATTAAAATAGTTCCAAGAGGAACACCGACACAGACCAAAATGCCAAGAATGCTAAACAGCACAGTGTAATCCGCGGCGCTTTTTCCGGCGCCGGCCACAGAAAGTGCGTCCGAAGTCACAGCAGACGCCGCTGTCAGATATGATGTCATCCTGTTTTTTCCTTTCCAAATCAAAATAAAACGCTTTTTATCGTATAAAAAACACAACACTGCAGTTGCTTATATGGACATTGTATCATATTTTTCGAATTATGTCTTTACTTTTTTTCATTTTTATGATATTCTTTATTTATGTTACGTAAAGTAATATAGAAATTATTTTTGGAGGTACTTATAATGAAAGGTACAGTTAAGTGGTTCAACAACCAAAAAGGATACGGATTTATTTCTGATGAGGAAGGAAAAGACGTATTCGTACACTACTCCGGATTGAACATGGAAGGCTTCAAGTCTCTGGACGAAGGCCAGGAAGTTGAGTTCGATGTAGTTGATGGTGCAAAGGGACCTCAGGCAACCAATGTAGTAAAATTATAATCATTTCGTTTTCAGTGTACCTTTTTCAGTCATATACAGAAAGTAGATATGCCTCTTTCTAAGACAATACTTTTGTAGTAATGAAAAACGTTATATTGTTTAAAACATGATTAGACATGGGATTATCTTCAGGGGTAATCCCATTTTACTATAAAAACGCTGATTTTACCGGTATATAGCAATTTTTTTGGGGAATTCATGGCTTATTTTTTATAATTTTTTGTAATTCATAATTTTTCTTTTTTTAATTTTCTTTGTTCATAATATTCTTATTCATAATTCTTCCTGCTCATAATTTTTTCTATTTATAATTTTTTGTTCATGTTTTTTCCTGTTTATAATTTTTTCCATGCATAATTCTTCCTGTTCATATTTTTTTATTCATATTTTTTGTTCATAATTTTTCCTGTTCATAATTTTTTTGTTCATATTTTTTCCTGTTCATATTTTTTTGTTTATGATTTTTCCTATTCATAACTTTTTTGTTCATAATTTTTTCTATTCATATTTTCCTTATTCATAATTTTTTGTAATTCATAATTTTTCCTGTTTATAATTTTTTCCATGATTTTTCCTATTCATAATTTTTTCCATTCATATTTTTTAAATTATGCTATACAAATTATAGTTTTCGTTGTAATATATAGATATACCCATAGGGCACCTTACCCACAGGCACTTTACCCATGGGCACTTTACCCATACGACCTCTTACCCACATGACACAAAAAGATATTGGATTTATGCCATTCTTTTGTAAGGAGGACATTATGTACGAGAATATACAAGAAGGACATTACTTAATCAAACCGATTAGCGATTGGGTGGGATGCCAAGAGGGAACTATCAAAAATAAA
>CANOFI010000085.1 GCA_947565255.1 uncultured Lachnospiraceae bacterium | reverse complement strand
CTCCGGCAAGAGCGTGTTCCTCCTTTATATTGTGCTGCTGTTCAATCCTATTTCTGGCAGTATTGCATTATACTATTTTGCAGCTAAATTTATGAAATCTAAAAATTGGAAAATAATATTGACAAAATGATATTAAAATGATATCATAAAAACATCAAATTTAGGAGGCGGTTCAAATGAAAGAAAAAGTACTACAGAAAAACAAAAACGGAATGGGAATGCTTTTCTTATTTATTCTGCTTTATATTGCTGGCATTGCAGCCATTGTTTTTGGCGGTGTCCTGATAAACGATGGTGGAAGTGTTCCGGGCATCCTGATGCTCGTAGTTGGAATTCTTTACGCTGTCATTGGATGGATTCCATTTTGCGGCCTGAAAATATTAAAGCCACAGGAAGCCCTGGTTCTGACCTTGTTTGGAAAATACGTCGGAACCCTGAAGGAAGAAGGATTTTACTTTGTTAATCCGTTTTGCAGTGCAGTGAATCCTGCGGCCGGCACAAAATTAAACCAGAGTGGCGATGTCAAAAGCGGGACGGGCAAGCTTTTGCAGATTAGCGCTTCGGAGTCGGTAAATGCGGAGGTCGCTGCAGCAGCAATAGCAGGAAAAAAAATATCCTTAAAGATTATGACTCTGAATAACAGCCGCCAGAAAATCAACGACTGTCTCGGCAATCCGATTGAAATTGGAATTGCCGTTATGTGGAAGGTAACCGACACGGCAAAGGCAGTTTTCAATGTAGATAATTATAAGGAATATCTTTCCTTACAGTGCGACAGCGCCCTTAGAAATATTGTCCGCATGTATCCGTATGATGTTGCGGAAAATGTCGATACAACCGGAGACGGTATTGCAGATGAGGGAAGCCTGCGCGGCTCCAGCGAAATAGTTGCCGAACGCATCCGCAAAGAAATACAGAATAAAGTCAGTGACGCGGGATTAGAGATTATCGAAGCCCGTATTACCTATCTGGCCTATGCGCCCGAAATTGCAGCCGTTATGCTTCAGAGGCAGCAGGCCTCGGCCATCGTTGACGCACGGAAAATGATTGTAGATGGCGCTGTCGGAATGGTGGAAATGGCTTTAGAGCGCTTATCGGAGAAGGAAGTTGTAAATCTTGACGAGGAACGAAAGGCCGCCATGGTATCTAACCTTCTGGTTGTACTCTGCGGCAATAAGGATGCCCAGCCCGTCGTCAATTCCGGAAGCCTGTACTGATGGCCGATAACACAAGGAAACAGATTCCCCTCCGGCTGTCTGCCAAATTATACAATGCCATTGCAGCCTGGGCAGAGGATGATTTTCGTTCTGTAAATGGTCAGATAGAATATTTGCTGACAGAATGCGTCCGCCAGCGGAAGAAAAACGGGAAGCCGGTTCCGCATGAGCTGGACGTCCCGCCGGAGTTTGACATTTCATAAATAGAAAAAGACACAACCAGCAGCCAGATGTGTATTGGCATGTGCCGGTTGTGTCTTCTTTGTTTGTGCAGCCGTACCCCGCGCTGTAAAAGGCGCTGGGTGTAGGGCTTTTTGCACTTTTGAAGGTTTATTTGTAAAGCTCAACTAACTTCAGTAAGTGTTCATACCGCTCCGTAGCAGCAGCTTCGGAAGCTGCAAACAACTTCTCTGCGCGTTCCGGGAAAGCCCTTGTAAGACGTGTGTAGCGTGTCTCATTATTCAGGAAATCCTGATAGGTTCCGTCTCCTGGCTTGGAGGTCAGGGTAAATGGATTCTTTCCTTCTGCCTTCAGTGCAGGATTGAAGGAGAACAGATTCCAGTATCCCGCAGCTACTGCAGCTTTCATTTCATCCTGACAGTGGTTCATACCGCCCTTGACACCGTGCAGCTCGCATGGAGCGTAGCCGATAATCAGGGAAGGTCCGTTGTAAGCCTCTGCCTCAGCAATAACCTTGACAGCCTGTGCCGGATTTGCGCCAAGCGCAATCTGTGCCACATATACATATCCATAACTCATGGCAATTTCTGCAAGGCTCTTCTTGCCGATTTCTTTTCCGGCTGCTGCGAACTGGCATACCTCACCGATATTGGAAGCCTTGGAAGCCTGGCCGCCTGTGTTGGAGTACATCTCTGTGTCAAATACCATGACGTTTACGTTCTCGCCGGAAGCCAGCACATGGTCAAGTCCGCCGAAGCCGATATCATATGCCCAGCCGTCGCCGCCGAAAATCCAGACGGATTTCTTAGCCAGGTAATCTTTTTTATCAAGAACCTCTTTTGACTTCTCACAGCCGTCTGCGGCCGCTTTCTCAAGTTCAGCAATCAAAGCCTCTGCAGCAGGTGCATTTTCTTTTGTATTATCTTTTGTCTCAATATATTTTGCAGCAGCGTCCTTAAATGAAGCGGAAGCCTTATCAGAAGCTGTCATTTCTTCAATCATGGCGATTGCCTGGTCGCGCAGTGTTTTCTGTCCAAGGTACATACCGAAGCCGTGCTCTGCATTATCCTCAAATAAGGAATTCGACCACGCCGGTCCCTTGTTGGAATCCTTATTCACAGTGTATGGCGATGTAGCTGCCGGACCGCCCCAGATAGAGGAACATCCGGTTGCGTTGGAAACGTACATCTGTTCGCCGAACAACTGTGTAACAAGTCTTGCATAAGAGGTTTCCGCACAGCCCGCACAGCTTCCTGAGAACTCAAGCAGCGGCTGGTTGAACTGGGAACCTTTGACAGTCGTATCTGCAGGAGTACCTGGCTTCTTGCCGACATTTGCAACAAGATAATCGAATACCGGCTGCTCGGCAGCTTCCTGCTCCTGCGGAACCATTGTGATTGCCGTTGTCGGACATACGGTCACGCATTCGCCGCAGCCCATACAGTCTAACGGAGATACACTGAGCGTGTACTTGTATTCGCCGGCCTTTGGCTTTGTATCTGCCAGCTTAATATTATCAGGTGCTGCTTTGACTTCATCGTCGCTTAACATAAATGGACGGATGGTTGCATGGGAACAAACAAAGGAGCAGTTGTTACACTGGATACATTTTTCAGCATCCCAGGTAGGAACCATAACTGCAGTACCGCGTTTTTCATATGCGGAAGCACCGGTTTCAAACTGACCGTCTGCAATATCCTTAAATGCGGATACCGGAAGGCTGTCGCCGTCCATAAGGGAAATCGGGTTCAGCAGGTCATTTACCATCTGTACGGTCTTCGGACGGCCGGTAAGCTCCTTTGCAGGTGCATCGGCATCCGGATTTGCCCATCCGGCAGGAATTTCAACCTTGTGTACGGCGTCAACGCCTGCGTCGATTGCCTTGTAGTTCATTTCTACAACAGCGTCGCCCTTCTTTCCGTAGGACTTCTTTGCAGCTTCTTTCATGAACTTCACTGCATCGTCTATCGGCATTACGTTAGCCAGCTTAAAGAAAGCAGACTGCAAAATGGTGTTGGTACGTTTGCCCATACCGATTTCAATTGCCTTGTCGATGGCGTTGATGGTATATAACTGAATATTGTTTTCTGCAATATATTTTTTGGCAGCGGCAGGCATGTGCTTATCTAATTCTTCGTCTGTCCACTGGCAGTTGATCATGAATATTCCGCCCGGCTTCACATCCTGTACCATCTTGTAGCCCTTGACGACATAGGATGGATTGTGACAGGCAACGAAATCAGCCTGGTTGATGTAGTATGGACTCTTAATCGGCTGGTCACCGAAACGAAGATGGGAAATGGTAATTCCGCCGGTCTTCTTGGAGTCATACTGGAAATATGCCTGGATATATTTGTCTGTGTGGTCACCGATAATCTTGGTGGAGTTCTTGTTTGCACCGACCGTACCGTCTCCGCCGAGACCCCAGAACTTACATTCTACCGTACCCTTGGCAGAAGTGATTGGAGCCGGTTTTACTTCAGGAAGGCTGAGCTCTGTCACGTCGTCTACAATACCAATGGTAAAGCGGTTCTTAGGTGCATCCTTCTCTAATTCCTTGTATACGGCAAATACGCTTGACGGAGGGGTATCCTTGGAACCAAGTCCGTAGCGGCCGCCTACCAGTACTACATCATTCATTCCGGCTTCGCGCAGGGTTGCCGCAACATCCAGATATAACGGCTCACCAAGTGCGCCAGGCTCTTTTGTACGGTCAAGAACGGCAATCTTCTTAGCAGTCTTGGGAAGCACTTTAAGAAGTCCTGCCGGAACCCATGGACGGTACAGACGAACCTTGATAAGGCCGACCTTTTCGCCTGCAGCAGTCAGGTAGTCAATTACTTCCTCAGCCACGTCACAGATGGAACCCATGGCAATGATGACTCTCTCTGCGTCAGGAGCGCCATAGTAATTAAACAAATCGTAATCTGTGCCGAGTTTCTCGTTTACCTTCTTCATATATTTTTCTACGACAGCCGGAAGTGCATCGTAAACCGGATTACATGCCTCACGGTGCTGGAAGAAGACGTCACCGTTCTCATGGGAACCGCGCATTGCCGGATGTTCAGGGTTGAGTGCATGCTCACGGAAGGCTTTTACAGCATCCATGTTGCACATTTCTTTCAAATCCTCATAATCCCATTTTTCAATTTTCTGAATCTCGTGGGACGTGCGGAAACCGTCAAAGAAGTTGATGAACGGAACCTTGCCTTCGATTGCAGCTAAATGTGCAACCGGGCTTAAGTCCATAACTTCCTGCGGGTTTGTCTCAGCTAACATTGCAAAACCGGTCTGACGGCATGCATATACGTCGCTGTGGTCACCAAAAATGTTCAGGGACTGGGTTGCAACGGTACGCGCAGATACATCAAACACGCACGGAAGCTGCTCGGCAGCAATCTTATACATGTTCGGAATCATAAGCAGAAGTCCCTGGGAAGCGGTAAATGTAGTTGTGATGGCACCTGCAGCGAGGGAACCGTGAACCGTTCCGGCAGCGCCGGCTTCGGACTGCATCTCAACAACCTTTACTTCATTTCCAAAAATATTCTTAAGGCCCTGTGCAGACCATTGGTCAACAAAGTCGGCCATCGGACTGGAGGGAGTGATGGGATAGATACCGGCAACCTCTGTATACGCATAAGCAACATGCGCAGCGGCCTGGTTTCCATCCATGGATTGTTTTGCTCTTGACATTACTTAATATCCTCCTTTGATTATTAGTCATATAGTTGTCCAGAATAAGCGCTCATTTCCGCAGATATTGGTGCGTTGGCATAAACATTTACATGAAGTGATAACGCTTCTGAACTGCTGACCTAATTTTATCATTTATTTGCCTTAATGTAAAGTATTAATTTGTTAGTCTGCTCTGGTATAACGTGCTGTTTACATTGATATTTTCCATACTTTGCACAGAGAGGAAATGTGAGGGGCACAATGTGGAAATTAGTAAAAATTCTTGTGTTTTTTTCCGGAAGCGGTTATAATCAAAAGATGGAGGGTAAATGGATGGAATTTCGAGTGAAGGCAGGCGGGCTGCTGAAAAAATATAAATGTTATGTGACACTGCTGCTTATTATAGTCAATGTTTTTATTTTTGCCCGTATGTTCTGGGGGCGGCCGACATTGTACGAATCTCAGGCGATTATGCAGAAAAACGGTGCGATACTGATACAGGGCGGAAGCCTGAAAAGCGGAAATGCCAGTCTGTTAAAAGCGATGTTTCTGCATTTTAACATGGAACATTTACTGAATAATATGGTTGTGCTGCTTTTGATTGGAAGCACGGTTGAAAGATACCTTGGAAGCGTCTCTTTTGCGATTGTGTATTTTATAGGCGGAATTGGCGGAAATATTGCCTCTGCCTGGAATTATATAAAAAAAGGCACGGCTGTTATGGCTGCCGGAGCGTCCGGTGCCGTATTTGCGGTGATTGGTGCGATGCTCTGTCTTGTGATTTTTTACAGCGGAAAACTGGAGGACATAACAACAAAGAGAGTGGTGGCATTTATTGTTCTGGGTTTACTGAACGGATTTACAAGTGAAGGGATAGATAATTATGCTCATGTAGGCGGACTGGTGATTGGATTTTTTACATGTCTGGTCTGTTGTCTGGTTAAACTATCATTAGAAAGGAGCAGCAGGATAGGATGAAGGTAAATATTTATTATGGAGGCAGGGGACTGATTGATGACCCGACTCTTTATGTGATTAAGAAAATGGAAGAGGTGCTTGAGGAGCTCCGGGTAAAGGTAGAGCGCATTAACCTGTTTGAGCAGAAGAAAGCCATCACGACACTTCCCCAGGGAAGCATGATGGAAGCGGACGGAGTGATTCTTGCCACGACGGTAGAATGGTTTGGAATCGGCGGATACATGCAGCAGTTTCTGGATGCCTGCTGGCTGTTTGGCAGCCGTGAGAAAATACAGAGCCTTTATATGCAGCCGGTCGTAATGTCCAAGACCTACGGAGAGCGCGAGGCGGAGGTTACCTTAAAAAATGCATGGGAGGTTTTGGGAGGGCAGGTCTGCGATGGAATCAGCGGATATGTGGACAATCTCATTGATTTTGAGATGAACCGGCAATATACGAATATAATTGAAAAACGGGCAGAAAATCTGTACCGGACGATTTCGCAAAAAATTGCGAATCTTCCGTCAAGCAACCGCGCGGTGCAGCAGTCTGTGCTGAAGTCACACCATATTGAGCTGACGCCGAAAGAAAGTGAGCAATTGTCAAAATATGCAGCCGACGATGTATATCAGAAAAAACAAAAAGAAGACATAGAAGAGCTCTCCACTATGTTTAAGGGAATGTTAAATAAAAAAAATGTGGAGCGTTCCACCTCGGATTTGGAACAGCGGTTTATGGATGCATTTCAGCCGCAGGAGGAGGAACAGATTAATGTTCAGTTTGACATGGAAGAAAAACCCCAGCCACTGCATATCCGGATTTTGAATTCGGAGATTGACTGTTATTACGGAGCGCCGGAGGATGCAGATGTTGTCTGCAAATTATCGCTGCAGACGATGAATGATATTGTATTCGGAAGGATGACGTTCCAGCGTGCCTTTATGACAGGTGTCATGACGACCAGGGGAGAGTTTCGCAACTTGCGGCTGCTGGACCAGCTGTTTGAATTTAAATAAGAAAGGAAGCGTTCAGATGAAAAAAGCAGATTGTATTTTTTGTAAAATTGCCAACGGAGAAATTCCGTCAACGACCCTTTATGAAGATGATATGTTTCGGGTGATTCTGGATTTGGGGCCGGCGTCAAGAGGGCATGCACTGATTTTGCCGAAGGAGCATTTTGCGAATATTTACGAGATTGAGGAGGAATATGCGGCAAAGGCGATGATTCTTGCGAAAAAGATGGCAGCCGCGATGACGAAGGCGCTGGGTGCGGATGGATTTAACCTTGTGCAGAATAATGGAGAGGTGGCAGGGCAGACGGTTTTTCATTTTCATCTGCACCTGATTCCAAGATATGAGAATGACAACGCGCTTGTATTTTGGGAGCCGGGAGAGAGCACACCGGAGGAGATGGAGAAAATTGCCGGAGAAGTTGCGAAAGCATTATAATTAGCCCGGCCAGTACTGTTGTCTGCGTCATACACAGGCGCGGTGTTTGCTTCATGGGCTGTGTTTTGTTATTTTATGGCTTCGCAGGCTTCTTCAAATAATGCGATGATTTTTTCGATAGCACTGCTTTTGCTGCCTGTGTTCATAGCCTGCACATAAGTCTGGCGGTTATCATATACGTCGTTTACTGCGTCAAGAAACTGTGCATCTGTCATCGTATCTTCATCCAGAACCTTGCTGAATCCCTGCTTTTCAAAAGACTGTGCATTCAAAATCTGGTCCCCCCTGCTTGCCTTTGCCGAAAGCGGGATAAGCAGATTGGGTTTGCGAAGTTCTAACAATTCGCAGATGGCGTTGGCTCCGGCACGCGAAATGACCATATCACACAGGGAGAAAAGGTCAGCGAGCTCTTTGCGGATATATTCAAACTGCACATAGCCCGGCGTGTGCTGCAGGCTTTCATCCAGTTTGTCCTTGCCGCAGAGGTGAATAATCTGAAATTTCTCCAGAAGCTTCGGCAGATTGCGGCGTACAGCATTGTTGATGGAAACGGCGCCGAGACTGCCGCCGATTACAAGAATAACAGGCTTATTCAGCGTGAGTCCGCAGAAATCCACAGCGCGGATTTTGTCTCCGCTCAGCAGCTCCTTTCGAATCGGAGAGCCGGTCAGCACAGCCTTTTCTTCAGGCAGATGGTGAAGTGTTTCCGGAAAGTTGCAGCACACCTTCCACGCGGATGGAATGCAAAGTCTGTTGGCGAGTCCCGGAGTCATATCGGATTCGTGGATAATGGCCGGCACCCTGTATTTTGCTGCTGCCTTTACAACAGGAACCGTGACAAATCCCCCTTTGGAAAAAATAACATCCGGATTCAATGATTTTATCAGCTTTTTCGCCTCGGAATATCCCTTTATAACACGGAACGGATCCGTAAAATTTTTCACGTCAAAATAACGGCGCAGCTTCCCGGAGGAAATGCCGTAATAGGGAATATCAAACTCCTCAATCAGTTTTTTTTCTATTCCGTCATAGGAGCCTATGTAATGAATATCATAATCGAGCTCTTTTAAGCGGGGGAGAAGTGCAATGTTTGGAGTTACATGCCCGGCAGTTCCGCCGCCTGTAAGAATAATGCGTTTCATATTTTTATACCAGTTTGTTTTATCCTTTCTTTTATTCTCTTTCATACTATGCTTTTTCCGGACAAAAGTCAAGCCATAAAT
>CANOFI010000084.1 GCA_947565255.1 uncultured Lachnospiraceae bacterium | reverse complement strand
AGAGGGGATTTTCAGATGAAAGAATCTGCTTCTGTTACACAATATTTTCATACACCATCCGAAGAATTTTTAAATTCTTCCATCTATATTACCTGGGCCGGCCACCGGTACTGCGATGAAACCTACAGGGTGGGACCTCGCATGCTGGATTCCTACAAACTGATGTTCGTCCTGAGCGGAAAAGGCTATCTGCAGACGGATAACGGTCTCCCACAGGTTTTGCACCAGGGCGATTTATTTGTTCTTTATCCGAAAAAAAAGCATCACTATTATGCCGACAAACAAAATCCATGGGAACTGATGTGGATTTCCTTTAACGGATCGCTGGCTGAGCTTCTTTTGCAGAATGTGGGCTTTTCGAGAGAGCATTTTATTATGCCGAATACACTGACCCATTCCATTCAGCGTACGGTTCAGACCATCATCAATTCACTCGGGGACACGGCCGATAACCACCGGCTCTGCGCCACGGGACAGCTCTATATTTTATTTGCTTATCTTAAGCAGCTCGCGGAAAACAACCAGAAGCATTCGGAGGAGCTGAAATTAGACTCCTGTGTGTGGAAAGCGGTGCAGTTTATCGAGCAGAATTATTACTTAGACATTGATGTGGACATGCTGAGCGAGCATGTAAATTACAGCCGCTCGTATCTGTCACGCACCTTCAAATCAGAAACCAATATGACCATTCCGGAATACATTACGAAAATCCGCATTCAGAATGCCATGGGATTTTTGAAAAATTCAAAAATGTCCGTAAAAGAAATCGCCACTTCCGTTGGAATGAAGGACTCCTTTTATTTCTCAAAGCTGTTTAAAAAGCTGACGGGCATGACTCCGCGTGATTTTCGGAAAAAACACTGGAAACTGGAGACAGAAGAAGAAAGCCGGGCAGCACACTCCTAAAGCGTGTATTGCCCGGCCATACATACGGTATTGATACGTCGTTTGCAGTCCTTTTACGGACTGCTTTTTATTTTATTTCCGGTGCCTTTAAAATCCCGACCCGGTGCAGCTGGTATTCATAGCTGTATCCATCTCCCTTTGTTCTCCAGGCATCCGGTCCGAACCAGGTGCAGTTCTCATTGCAGTTATGCAGCGCACCAAAGGTATTAATTCGGTTGCCGAAAAGCGTAAGCTCCAGCAGATGCTCCTCTCTTTCTTCTGTCTGTTCTGGACAGGCATTCCCGGCAGATGCATCAGAACATACGTTCTCTTTCCGTATAACCAGTGTATACGGCGCTGTCATAATACTGCCCACTCGCTCGTTATCCAGCGACACGCCAATCAGGGAACCCCTGAAATAAGGGGCATGCACAGAAATCTCTTTTCCCATCTCGACCGGCAGCTTATACGTTATATTTCCGCCATAGAACGGAAGTCCCTGACAGGTGATATCACCAAATGCCAGTGTTCTGACCGGCTCTGTAATGGTCTGCTGTGTCCCACACACCTTTACACCGAAATCACCCAGCAGGAAGCTGTTTTCTACATCCGTCCCTTCTCCGAACGGAATCTCTAACTGTAACAGATTCGTGCCTTTCTTTATAGCCGGCAATGCCACTGTTTGTATTTTTTCATCCACATAATACCCGGTAACACATTTTTCCACCTGTTCCCCATTCAGAATAATTGTGGTTTCATCCGCATGCTCCAGGGCAAGGGACGGTTGCCTGACTTCCATCTGGCTTTCAATCATATAACGAAGCTTTAATACATGCTCCGGCCTTGATTTTTCCGTCGTCCACGGCTGCGCCATTTTTCCGGACTGGGGCGTAATTCCATATTTTTCACGCATGAGCACACCGATCCTCAGCACCTCCTCTATCGGAGAAAATGGCTCATCATCCACCGCATATTCCGCTAAATCCAGCATATAGACGTTGGGCTCGGACAGGGAAACTTCCACCGGTGCAAATGCATTGAGGCGTTTTGCCGGAGCCTTTTTTTCCTGCTCCTGCCCCGTCTCCGCGTCCTGGCCCGCTGCCGTCTGCCGCTGCAAAGCCGGAATCGCCGTCCTGGCGCTGCCTTTCGGCAGAAAACGAATTAATATGCCGTCCATAATGCAGTAGGTATGTTTTACGACCGTTTCCTGACGCTCGTACGTCACATCCATCTGTGTAATTTCGCCGCTCATGGCATTGTACAGTACAGCATCCCACTGTCCGGGCATCCGTATCCACATCGTAGAGGTGCCCTCCATGTCATACCGCTCTTTTTTCTTACCATAAACAATCAAAAGCCATCTGCTGTCCCCATCCTCCCGCATCTGGTACAGCATTTTATTACAGCGGTTTCCGCTTTTATCCACGATTTTCACGGTGCGCCAGGGAGCCAATGCCTCTGAAACGGAGACGTGCTCCATCGGAACTGTTATGCATTCTCCCGCCAGCTGCCTGCATTCCTCCGACCTTTCTGCGTCTGTCAGATATGGAACATCTCCAGCGAACACCAGTTCTCCTCCGCCCTCCTTCATCTGTCTTAACAGGCCAAGCGTTGTGCTTCTTATCGTATGGCATCCCGGAATCACAATCACATCATATTCCATATCCCCCACGCACAGCTTTCCATCTTTCGAGGAGCCCAGTTGGGCCAGAACCGACTCGGAAACATAGTCAAAATCCAGATGGTCAAACAAAAGCCACTGCGTAATCTGCTGGAAATTCTCATCCAGCTGTCTTCTCACATCGGCTGTATGCTCGTCATCGGCCCAGTGAAGCCAGTAGCTTTCCACCGGGTGGAGCAGGCCGATTTTTACAATTGCCTTCCCGCGGCTCATCGCCGTATGAATCCTTGAAAAATAATCCTCTATCTGCTTGTATTCCTCATACCATGGAGACTGGTAATGAATCGAAGCCGGATAATCCCTCTTCGCTTCCCCTTCCATCGTCATCCATGATAAATGCGGCACCCGGACGGTAACGCCAAGAGCGGCCTGCCAGTTGCCCGCCAGAATATGCCGCCTGAAATCAAAATCCCAGTTTGTAACCCCATACAACTCTGACAAAACGCCTTCTCTCCCATACTGGTGCGCCACAGACTGGGCCTGCTTTGCCGTTGTATATTCCCGCTCGTCACACAGCATGTCAATTCCCGGAATGCCGAACGGACCTAACGGCTGCATCGTCTCTCCCACTGCGGTTGACTGGCTTCTGAGAGACGGCTCCTTTATCATATGTCCCGTTAACATAACACCGTTTCTCTCACACCATTTTGAAATGGTTCCTGAATAGGCCTCTGTAAACCGTTCCGCAACATGGCGGTGATACGCATACCTCGCCTTAGAGGCCGCATCACCGGGAAGCTCCCATACAAGCTCAGGGATATGCGGTATGATATCAAACCCATACCGGTCCAGAAACGTATCCGGAAAATCGTCAGTCCAAGGCAATATGAGATTTCTCTGCTCAGCTGCACAGGGCAGAAATTTTTTATAAGTAGTCTTTGGCTCATCCGTAAAAAAAGACGGGATGACATCGCCGAAATATTGTCCCACTGCTTCCTTATACCTTTCGTGCGTCACCTCACAGAACCGCTCAATCGAAGATGCGTCCAGCGTATCCACATACGTCTGATTATTAAACCACGGCTCGCTGGAAGCCACGCGGAGATACGCATACCATGCGGTTCCCTCCGGCCTTTCACCGGCCTTCATCCTCTTATAGGACTGTAACGTGCCGTCTTCCTTTAACACAATATCAAATCTGGCTATCAAATAGCTTTCCTCCGCGCGTCCATCCGGTCTTGCCGGCAGATAATCCGGTCTCTCATCAAAGGTCATAAAAAGTTCCCTGTAACGGTACTTTTTGTCCTTTGTTACCAGACCACCCGCAAATCCGGACGGAAACCGGTCTTCATCATACGCCCATGCAAGCATCCCATGCTCTTTTGCGTACTGTACGCAATCACTCACAGCCTCCATAAATTCATCCCCAAGGTACGGAACATTTAAGCCGGTCCGGCTGTGAATATGGAACCCGCCAAATCCCATTTTTGCAAATGCCTCCATCTGCCGCCGCATCATTTCTTTTTCAGGCTTTGTATTCCATGCCCAGAACGGCGCGCCCCGGTATTCACTGGTCGGATTCTGGAATAATGCATCCTCCAACTGCGGCGTGTTGTTTTTCTTATATAACATACGTTCTCCTTTCCCTTAACTGTTTTTTAATCATTCTTTCAGACTATGCTACGCCCACCGCTCCAGCCAGTCCAGAATCAGTTCTTCCTTAATCTCATGCTTCCCCTCAAACAGCTGCCATTCGTATTTATCAGACGCGTCGAGACGCGCATACACCTTTTCCAGATACTCGAAAGCCTTCCGGCTGCCTGCCTCCGGAAACGCCCTGTCCCACAGCCCATTTACCGTGAACATCGGCTTCGGCGCCGCCAGCGCAAGCATCTGGTAACTGTCTCCCACACGCAGAAGCCCCGGAACATAATTACAGCTGCAGTGCTCCTTATATAAAATACTGTTTTTGTATGTATTGGCATAACAGGCAACCAGTACCTTTTTCACCCGTTCCTCCACAACCGATAACTGCTGGCATATCATTCCTCCGCCGGAAATTCCAAATGCTGTGATTTCCATATTAAGACCCAGCTCTTCTATAAAATCAATTGTTTTACCTGCCTGATAAACACGAAATCCACCCAGTGAAAAGCCCGCCAGCGCCAGATACTGTCCATTGATAAAACACCCCGCCATTGCGTCCGATTTTTTGGGAAATCCATAAAAGCCTGCTTCGCCATATCCGAGAAGTTCCGGTGCAATCACATCATATCCCTGCAATGCCAGCTTCAGGGGAATCATCTTGTGATAGCGCACTTTGTCCGTGCGGTACAAAAGCGCCCCCATCACTCCCAAATCATCGTGTCCGTGCAGATACAGCACTGTTTTATTCTTCGCATGATTCGGCTTTATATGATACACTGGATAATTCAGGCCCTTTATGTTTTTCAGCATATATTTTTCAATTGTAACACCCATAATTTCCATCCGGCTATCCAGCTCATAAGACAACTCCTGGTCAAAATACTGCTGTTCCTTTTCCAGTGCAAGCACTTCTTTCAAAATGCCGGTTTTCTTCTTCCGCACCTGCTCCATCTCATCTTTTTCACATGTCAAAAGGGACTCCTCTGGCTGAATCTGCTTATATAACTGTTTTAAAAACTGATTGCTTCTGTATTCTTCATTCATGGCGGCAAACCTCCTTTTTTCTCTTAATCGTCCTTATCTATCAGTATAGTATAGAATGTCCTTTTGTGCAAGAACAAAAAAAGAACCATCGGCCAAAACCAATGGTTCTCCTTTTTCATACCGCGGCTGCGGATATTCTATCTGTTTTTATAATTGTCGTACGCCTGCTGCCAAATCTGTGCATACTGGTCGCCGCCCTTGCTCTTAACCTGTGCAACATAAGCGTCGTACTCTGTAATCGGAGCTACGCCTTCGATAAATTTCTTACGCATTTTACCGATATAGTCCTTCATACCTTCTGTTACCTTGTCTGCTTCTTCCTGCTGCTCAATGCTCAGCTGGCAGGGTGCCTGTACCTTATAGGAAATATCTCCTTCTGCCCATGTCTTACAAGCCTCTACATATCCTTCGCTCTCATTCGCCAGCACATAGTCTGCTCTCTGTCCAAACTGTGGGAACATTACCTTAGTAGGATCTGCGTAGGTGTATTTCTTAGGAATCTGCTCGCCGTGGAACTCAACCTTATCATCCATTCCCTTCATCAGAGCCTTTGCACCATTCTTTTCCTCATAACTCTTTCCTTCGATACCCCATGTCAGGAATGTAGAACCATTCTCGCTGAGCATATAGTCAATAATATACGCTGCCGCCTGGTCTGTTCCATGTTCTTTTGCCTTGCTTGTAATAACGGTCGTATCTCTGTCAAATGAGGAGATATCAGAGAAGCACCACTGATGTGCGCCCTCTTCCTTCAGCGGCCAAGGTACTGCCGCAAACTCTGCCTCCGGCACAACCTCTCTTAACTTGGAAATATAAGAGTTTTTGCTTCCTTCGTCAAAATGCTCTGCATCGCCCTTCCATGCACCTGCAAGGTTACCGGTTACTCTCTCTTCTCTCTTCTCAAGAGAAGTGTTTTCAAACATATTGTAAATAAGGCCTTCGTCATTCCACTTCTTCATTTCTGTTAAATACTCTTTGTATTCCTCTGTAATGAAGCCGTATACGATAGTCTCTTTTCCATCCACCTTCTGTACACACGGGTCGTCATCGATACCATATGCCGACAGGAAATACTTCCATCCGGAAGAAGCCATACATACCGGTTCTTCATTCGACTGGCCATCTCCGTTCGGGTCATCCTGCTTAAAGGATAACAATACATCATGCCACTCATTGATGGTCTTTGGTACATCTTCATAACCACAGGTCTCTAACCAGTCTTTTCTGATTGCAAGACCATACTGTGATGCTGCCGCCCTGTCCTCATCATCCTCGATATCATACAGAGAGCTTAAGAAAGTATAGGAGCCATCATCCATTTTCAAATCCCTTGCAATGTTCGGATAATCTTCTACAATCTGAGAAAAGTTCGGCATCCATTTTTCCATATAGTCATTCAGCTTAAGAGAAACACCGTCATTGTACATACCTGCCATACGTCCCGGATAATTCTCCAGATTCTTTGCCGTTACTACATCCGGATAATTTTTGGAAGTAAACATCGGCACATAATCTTCATAACCTATCTTTACCTGGAAGTCAATGTTCACGCCTGTAATCTTCTGAATTGCACGAAGACCGAGCATCTCTTTCCAGTAATGCTGGTAATATTCGTCCTTTCCAGCAATCACACACCAGGAAACCGTGATATCCTTATCCTTATCATTGCCAGTCATTTCATAATATTTCTTTACACTGTCATCCTTTACATCTGCAAGCTCATCTCCTGTAGATTTCTTGCTGCCGCATCCCGCAGCCATCGTACCCACCAGCCCAAATACCAGAGCTAATGACAATACTTTCTTTTTCATTGTTTTTTTCCTCCTTTTAATTATATGATTTTTACATACCTGTCAAACCGGAACGTTCTACGCCTTCCATAAACTGCTTCTGTACAAACATGTAAATAACCAGCAGTGGCAAAATTACAAGAAATGTTGCCGCCATAACCGTACCCTGGTTAATCACCAGGTCTGCAGCATTCATACCCTCAACGGCTTCCTCCGAGAACTTCGCAAGCTTTTCATACATATCCGGAATCTTTGCAGTCAGTAACTGCAGCTGCGGCGAACTGTTCAGATAAATTGCCGGCTCAAAACTGTCATTCCAATGCCAGACAACAGAAAGCACTGCACATACAAGCAGAGAAGACCTCGACATCGGAAGCATAATTTTCAGATATGTACGGAGCGGTCCACAGCCGTCAATACGCGCCGCCTCTTCCATTTCATGCGGAAGTCCCATAAAGAACTGCCGGAACAGGAATACATAGAAACCGCCTCTCAAGCCAAATCCAAAGAAGCACGGTACCAGCAGCGGCAAATAAGTGTCCAGCGCGCCAAGCTGCGAATACATCTGATACAACGGAAATACAAGTACCTGTGCAGGAACCAGCATGGAAAGAATAACTCCCGCAAACAAAGCGCCTTTTCCACGGAAATTGTATCTTGCAAACCCATATCCAACAAAGGAACAAACCAATGCATGACCAATTGTTGCTATTGTAACAATAATCAGAGAATTCACCAGATAATCCACATAATTTAATTCCTTAAACGCGAGCTTGAAATTGACCCAGGTAAGCTCTGTCGGAATCCACTTTACCGTTGAATTCAACAAATCCGCATCGGACTTAAATGCATCCAAAATCATTGTCAGGAAAGGATAGATGAATACAAATGCCAAATCAAATAATACAAGATATAAACCAATACCTATAATAATTTTTTTCGCCAGCTTCTTTCCCGAGGTGTTCTGCATATAAATGCTGATCGACTCTCTCTTTGTGACTTTCTTCTTATTCAAAGTTTTTCCCTGTACGTTAATATCCATATCTGCTGCTTTTTTCTTTGATTTTGCCATCCTTTATCACCTCTCTCCTATGTTAAATGTTAATTTACGCATAATTGCCAGTACAATACCACATACAATAAATGTAAACAGGAAGTACATCCATCCCATTGCAGCACCGACATCCAGCGTTCCCACTTCGAACTCATGTTCGATATTGGCAATAATCGGGTTTGATGCGTCCGTAAAGGAATCAATCATCGTGTAAACAAAATTTAACAGGATAATCGGAGAAACAATTGGCAGTGTAATCTTCCAGAAGTTCTCCCACTCCGTTGCACCGTCACACCGCGATGCCTCATACAGAGAGCCCGGAATACCCTGTAAGCCGGCAAGAAACAGAATAATCTGTACACCAGACTTCCAAAGTACCGTTGTAATCGTTGACAAAAAGGTCTGCACATACGTACCGAATGTTGAACCAACCGACTTCATCAGCATCGTAATCAACGCGCTGTCCGCCCCGCCTGCCACTACATTACTTGCCGAATCTTTTACAAGAATCTCCATAATATAACCGGTACCAAGCAAAACCGGAATAAAGAATATAGTTCTGAATGCACCCCGTCCTTTGATATCTCTGTTGATTAGCATGGCAATAAACAAAGAAAATACTAAAGTAATCGGAGTATTAATTAATGTGTTCTTGATAGCAGCCAGGAAATAGCAGATATCCTAAAAATAAAAAAGAAAACAGTAGACATGCGGCTT
>CANOFI010000083.1 GCA_947565255.1 uncultured Lachnospiraceae bacterium | reverse complement strand
TAATCCGTTTCTTAGTATCTTTTTCCATGTTTCCTTTCTCGTAATTCATTATACTACAATATGTTGTGGTTTTCAACTAGATGTTGTGGAAGGTCAGGGCATGTCTGAAAATGCATTCACGCCGGCCACAGTGTCATAAGGAATTCACCAAGCAATGCTTGGCACTCCTTATGACCGATACTCCTCAATTTGCGTGATATTTGCCCCGAATTCAGTCAACATAGCCCGCTGGTATCTGCCCCGGCGAAGCGAGTGTGCATCAGGGAAAACCTGGTATAATATAGAAATTATTTTTCATACGGGTTCTGAAATTTTTTAATTTCTATATAGGAAAAAATAATTGACATAAGAAATAGCGGCGGATATAATGGAAATGTAGCATGAAGAAAAAGGGAAGAAGCAGAGAGGAAGTGGAACCATGGACAATTTGGACAGTCGAAGTCGATTATGGAACGGTGAGACGTGGAATATGTTAGATGTCATGGTTGCACTCTGTTTGAAACGGCAGCCTTCTGAGTGTGCCTGAAATAGATATGTAACGTGCCATGCCATCGCCATACCAATTAGGTGATGGTATTTTTATGCCCATTTTTGCGTAAAAATACCTCAAACATCAAATCATAAGATGGATAATAAGGCTTACAAATTTGTGATACGAGGAGGAGATTTTATGAAAATGGGTGAATACACACGTTCACGGGAAATTATAAAGATTATTTTAAGCGGAAATTCTGACAGCAAAATAAAAAAAGCACTGGACAACTATCATGAGAATGACCTTGCAGGGGCTTTAGAGGAGCTGGATTCGGCTTCCAGAAAAAGGCTGTACAGGATTCTCGGCGTGGAGCGGGTTGCGGGAATTCTGTCATATATAGACCATGTATCCGTTTACCTGGAGGAGCTTTCGCCAAGGCAGGCGGCCAATGTTTTAGGCAGCATGGATGCAGACGATGCGGTAGATGCGCTTGAGGGAATAGAGGATGAGAAGAAAAGGGAACAGCTCATTTCTCTTATGGACGGGGAATCATCGGAGGACATCCGCCTGATCAATTCTTTTGAGGATGATGAAATCGGGCATATGATGACGACAAATTATGTCACGGTTTCGGAAGTCTTTTCGATCAAAGAGGCAATGCGCTCTGTTGTCAGCCAGGCCCATGAAAATGATAATATCAATACCATTTATGTGGTGGATGAAAACGGAAAATATGCCGGGGCAATGGAACTGAAGGATTTAATCATTGCCAGGGAGCATGTAAGGCTGGAAACAATCGTAAGCAAAAGTTATCCGAGTGTACGTGCAACGGAAAAAATTTATGCAACAATTGAATGTCTGAAGGATTATGCGGAGGACTCCATCCCGGTATTAAATGAAAACAAAGAAATTATAGGTGTCATTACAGCAGAGGATATTATTGAAGCGGTTGATGAAGAGATGGGGGATGACTACGCGAAGCTGGCCGGTCTTACGGCAGAAGAGGATTTGAATGAAAGGCTGTCCGACAGTATGAAAAAACGTCTGCCATGGCTGGTACTCCTTTTGGGGCTTGGAATGGTTGTCTCAAGCGTTGTGGGAGTTTTTGAGGCGGTGGTTGCGCAGGTTGTCATTGTAGTAAGCTTTCAGTCACTGATACTGGATATGGCCGGGAATGTGGGAACCCAGTCGCTGGCTGTCACGATCAGGGTTCTGATGGATGAAGAAATTTCCGGAAGGGTAAAGATGCGCTTTGTTTTGAAAGAAGTGCGGGTTGGAGGGACCAACGGATTATTACTGGGACTGCTTTCTTTTATCTGTGTGGGCTTTTATCTGTATCTGGCAAAAGGACTGGCTTTTGGGGACGGCTTTATGGTGGCGGGCTGCGTAGGACTGGCCTTATTTCTGGCCATGGTGATTTCAAGCCTCGTCGGAACTGTAGTTCCTATGTTTTTTCATAAAATCAAAGTAGACCCTGCGGTTGCGTCGGGCCCTCTGATTACCACGGTAAATGATCTTGTGGCGGTCATTACGTACTATGGTCTTGCAGGAATGCTGCTGGCGGGAATGCATTTAAGTTAGGAAAAAAGTAATGCAGGCATGTTTTACGGTTCATGAAAAAGCGGTTGCGCGCTGCCGGATTCCGTGATAAAATGAGCATAGTGCAAAAGACGAGAGCAGAAGCTGCCGCGGCATTTTTGGGGTGCGGTATCAATCTGCCCCGGCAGGAGAGGAGTTTTTTGTGGGAAAGACAAGCTGTGATACCTGTGTGTATTATGAATATGACGAAGAATATGAAGAGTATAGTTGTTCTGTGGACCTGGATGAGGACGAAATGGCACATTTTATGATGGATACGCATTACGCCTGTCCATATTACAAATTCGGCGATGAATACGTCATTGTGAGGAAGCAGATGTAGTTTTTACAGCAGAAAAACCGTCGGGAGCCGGTATGCAGAAAAAAGCAGGGTTTGCGAAAGATAAAATAGAAGAGGATTGGGCAGATGAAAGCAGAAGATACTGCACTGCAGGGGCGAATCAGGGAGCATATTTTTTCCCTGAAGGATGAAAAGTATAAAGAATTTCACGGCAAACTTGTGCCCGGCAATGAGACCATTGTCGGAGTCAGGGTGCCGGTGCTTCGCGGGTATGCGAAAGAACTGCTGAAGCAGTATTCGGCCAAAAAGTTGCTTGGTGTCATTGCAGATGACTGCTATGAGGAACGGCTGCTGCAGGGGATGATAATCGGATTGCAGCCTAAGCCGGAGCTTGAAACAGTTTTAGAGCAGATTCGGGAATTTGTTCCCAAAATTGACAACTGGGCCGTGTGTGACATTTTCTGTGCCGGACTGAAAATTACAAAAAAACATAAAGAATATATGTTCGATTTCATACGGGAGTATATACAGTCGGACGGGGAATTTGAACGGCGCTTCGGGGTTGTGATGCTGCTTGATTTTTATGTAGAGGAAGCATATTTAAACCGGATGTTTGCGCTGTTTGACGGGATGGATACGGCCGGATACTATGTGCAGATGGCGGTGGCCTGGGCATTGTCCGTCTGTCTGGTAAACGATTATAGAGAAACGCTGGGGTTTTTAGACCGCTGCCATTTAGATGCATTTACAAAGCAAAAGGCAATACAGAAGGCGTGCGAATCCAGACAGATTTTGCCGCAGCAGAAAGAGCAGCTTCGGAAAAAGCAGGCAGAATGGAAGAAACATATAGAAACCATATAGAAAGAGCAGATTTCGAAGCGCTCTGGAGCGTGTCAGAAAATGCAGGGAAAGAAGGAGAACAATGGAGCAGGAATATTTTGAACGTTTTTTTCAGTATATCAAAGAAGGAACATCCCCGTTTCATGTCGTGAATGCTTCCGTAAGACAGCTGGAAGCAGCCGGATTTGTACCGCTTAAATTCCGGCAGGCATGGAATATTGAAAACGGCGGAAAGTATTATGTAGTACACCACGGCTCCGCCCTGTTTGCCTTTACGGTGGGGGAGAAGGCGCCGCACCGCAGTGCACTCCGCATGGCGGCATCGCACGGGGATTTTCCCTGTCTCAGAATCAAGACAAATCCGGAAATAAAGGAAGAGGGATACCGCAAATTAAATGTTGAGGTGTACGGCGGTGCAATCCTGAATACCTGGTTAGACCGTCCGCTTTCCGTGGCAGGCAGGGTAGCGCTGAAAGGGGAGGATCCCTTTCGGCCGAAAATTCGTTATGTCGATTTACTAAAGCCGGTTCTGACGATTCCGAATATGCCGATTCATATTAATCGTGAGGTAAACAAAGGTGTGGAATTAAACCGGCAAATTGATATGCTGCCTGTATGCGGCATAGACATTTCAGAGAAAGACAAGAAAACCGGGGATGAGAACAAGAAAGAAAAAACAGAGTTCTTTATGGAATATCTTGCACATGCGCTTCAGGTAAAGAAAGAAGACATTCTGGATTATGAGCTGAGTGTATATAATGTGGACGAGCCGATGTTTGTCGGGATGGAAGGGCAGTTTTTGTCTGCGCCGAGGCTGGATAACCTGACGTCCTCGTTTGCCCTTTTGGAAGCGCTTACAACATGTACGAGGCAGGACGGGATTAACCTGATTGCCATTTTTGACCATGAGGAAATTGGAAGCAGGACGAAGCAGGGTGCAGGCTCCGTGTTTCTTTCCTGGGTATTGGAAAAAATATACAATTCCCTCGGCATAAGCCGCAGTGTTTATATGGAAAATATATCGGACAGCCTGCTGTTGTCGGTTGACGTGTCGCACGGGCTGCATCCGAACCATACTGCCAAATATGATGTGACAAACAAGCCTGTGCTTGGGGGCGGCATCTGCTTGAAGGAGGCCTGCTCCCAGAGCTATGCGACAGACTGCGAGGCGATTGCCGTTGTGCAGCAGCTCTGTGAGCAGGAGGGCATTGATTACCAGAAGTCCGTAAACCGTTCGGACGGAACCGGAGGCAGTACGTTAGGGGCAATTGCCGGTTCTCTTGTGCCGGTCAATATTGTAGACCTGGGCGTGCCGCTTCTTGCAATGCATTCGGCAAGAGAATTGATGGGGAAAGACGACCAGCTTGCGGCACAGAAACTGTTAAATGCATTTTTTTGTTTATAAAACAGCAGAGTGTGAATGAGTTTTAAACGCCTTCAGAAACGCTTTAGTACGAAATGGTAATTTTATGAAAAAAGCCCTTTGGGCAGACAGAGAAAAAGAGGAAAGAAAAGATGAGTCAGAAAAAATTAAGTGCAAAGAGAAAAAAAGAGCTGGAAAAAAAGCAAAAACAGCAGAAAAAAATTGCAATAATGCTTATAATTGCAGTTGTGATTGCCTGTGCAGGGGGCGGCGCATGGGTTATGTATGACCAGCATCAGAAAAAGCAGGAGGAAAAGGAAGCCGAAGCGCAGAAAAAGGAACAGATGAAGACATCGAGGGAAGAAACCGGCAGCGAGAAGGTCAATGTGGACGCCATCCGCAATTACTTAGCAGCACTGGATAACGAACTGCTGGGCGAAGAGGTACCGTTTGACGGCATGGAGGCGACCAAAGAGGCGGTATCCGGCCAGGGAGCACAGTAAAATCCGGGAATCTGCAGTGCAATTTCCTGTAAAAATCGAGTAGTGGAACCTTCCCTGCCCGCCGCGCGTCTCATGCGCCTGCGCATAAAAAAGGGAACCGGCATGCGGTTCCCTTAAGCTGAAAATGGGACTTGAACCCACGACCCCTTCATTACGAGTGAAGTGCTCTACCAACTGAGCTATTTCAGCACTGAAAGAAATTATACAACATTTTTTTTGAAAAAGCAAGTCTTTTTTAAAAAAAATCCTGGTTTGCATCTTTGCCCGTTATTGTCGCGTCCTGCAAAATCCTGCAAATGCTTCAGCAAAACTTTTCAGACGCGCTCTGGCCTGATATATGGAGGAATCGTTATGAACCAGATGAATTACCAGAAACAACTGGATGCAATTGTCGAAACAATCGCGAATGCACATACAATTCCGACACTTTTGCTGCACAGCTGCTGTGCGCCCTGCAGCAGCTATTGTCTGGAATACCTGTCTGAATATTTTTCGATTACCGTTTTTTATTATAATCCAAACATTTTTCCGGAGGAGGAGTATCGCCACAGAGCAAAGGAACAAAAGGAATTTATTCAGAAGCTTCCCACGGAGCATCCGGTGTCTTTTGTGGAGGGAGCATTTGATACAGACGCTTTTTATGCCATGGCGAAAGGGTTTGAACATTGTCCGGAGGGCGGGGAACGGTGTTTTCGCTGCTATGAGCTGCGGCTTCGGGAGAGCGCAGAGCTTGCGAAAAAGCTGCAGATGGATTATTTTACGACGACCTTGTCCATCAGTCCCTTAAAAAATGCCCGCAAGCTGAATGAAATCGGGAAAAGGCTTGAGAATGAGTATGGGGTTCGCTATCTGGTTTCCGATTTCAAGAAGCGCAACGGCTATAAGCGTTCCACGGAGCTTTCCAGGGAATATGGCATGTATAGACAGGACTACTGCGGATGCGTGTATTCGTTAAAGGAGAGGGAAAGGCAAAAAGAAGGGGCGGCATTATTTGAAAACCAGAAGGGAGCTCATTGACAGAGAATCATGGAATATGGTATGCTAATGAAAACAAAAAAAGGCAGATAGGAGGAGAAAGACATGGCACAACTGTGGGGCGGTCGTTTTACAAAAGAAACAGACCAGCTGGTATACAATTTTAATGCTTCGATATTATTTGACAGAAAATTTTATAAACAGGATATCAATGGGAGTATCGCGCATGTGAAAATGCTTGCAAAGCAGGGCATTTTGACAGGGGAAGAATGCGATGCCATTTTAAAGGGGCTGGAAGGCATTTTAGAGGATGTGGAAAATGGAAATCTGGAAATTTCAGATAAATACGAAGACATCCATAGCTTTGTTGAGGCTACATTAATTGACCGCATCGGGGATGTCGGAAAAAAATTACATACGGGGAGAAGCCGCAACGACCAGGTTGCTCTGGACATGAAGCTGTATGTACGGGACGAAGTCGCAGAATTAGACGGTCTGTTAAAAGAACTTTTGCAGACTATTTATCATATAATGAAAGAGAATACAGAAACATTTATGCCTGGATTTACGCATTTGCAAAAGGCCCAGCCGGTGACATTAGCGCATCATATGGGCGCATATTTTGAGATGTTTAAGCGCGACAGGGGGCGTATGGCGGATATTTATAAAAGGATGAATCTTTGTCCGCTCGGCGCCGGTGCGCTGGCGGGCACCACCTATCCGTTAGACCGTGAGTACACCGCAGAACTTCTGGGCTTTGCAGGACCTACGTTAAACAGCATGGATTCCGTATCGGACCGCGATTATGTCATTGAACTTTTAAGTGCAATGTCCACGGTCATGATGCATTTAAGCCGGTTTTGCGAGGAGATTATCATATGGAATTCCAATGAGTATCAGTTTGTCGAAATCGACGATACATACAGCACCGGAAGCAGCATTATGCCGCAAAAGAAAAATCCGGATATTGCAGAGCTTGTGCGCGGAAAGACCGGCCGTGTGTACGGCGCGCTCATGTCGATTCTGACAACGATGAAAGGAATTCCGCTTGCCTATAACAAGGATATGCAGGAAGATAAAGAACTGACGTTCGATGCCATCGACACGGTAAAGGGATGTGTAAAGCTATTCAATGGAATGCTGGCCAGCATGCAGTTTCAGAAGGAAACGATGAAAAACAGTGCCAAAAATGGATTCACAAATGCAACAGACGCAGCGGATTATCTTGTAAATAAGGGGGTTCCGTTTCGGGATGCCCATGGAATTGTCGGCCGTTTGGTGCTGCTTTGCCTTGAAAAAAATGTTGCGCTGGATGATTTGACGCTCAAGCAATACAAAGCAATCAGCCCGGAATTTGAGGAAGATATTTACGAGGCAGTCAGCATGGAAAACTGTGTCAATAAGAGAAATACCATAGGCGCGCCGGGAACTGCGGCGATGCAGCAGGTGCTTACAGTCTGTGAAAATTATTTAAAAGAAAGCGCACCGCTGGGACAGGCGTGATGAGATTTGAGCAGATTGCCCAAAAAAACAGTGCAAAAACTACATTTTTTTACAAAAAGAACGAAAATAAAAAAATAAGTTGCATGATTGGGAAAAATGGTATAGTATTTTATAGAAAACACAATTGTCCGTCGTAGAAAGACAAGAGGAGCAGATTGTAGTCTTTCGGACGGAATGCCGGATTTCTTTTATAATGAAGGCAGACAGGAAAATGATAGATTGGAGAAAAAGAAAATGGGTCAGAAGTTAAGAACAGGTATTTTAGGTGCTACCGGAATGGTTGGACAGCGTTTTATCTCTCTTTTGGAAAACCATCCATGGTTTGAGGTGACTGCGGTTGCAGCAAGTCCGCGCTCTGCAGGGAAAACGTACGAGGATGCGGTAGGAGGACGCTGGAAAATGGATACGCCGATGCCGGAGGCGGTAAAAAGTCTGGTCGTTATGAATGTCAATGAAGTGGAGAAGGTAGCCGCAGAAGTCGATTTTGTATTCAGTGCGGTGGATATGACAAAAGAAGAGATTAAAGCGATTGAAGAGGCGTATGCAAAGACGGAAACGCCGGTTGTCTCCAATAACAGTGCGCACAGGTGGACGCCGGATGTGCCGATGGTGATTCCGGAAATCAATCCGGAGCATTTTGAGGTAATTGCATCCCAGAAAAAACGGCTCGGCACAACGAGAGGATTTGTAGCGGTCAAGCCGAACTGCTCCATTCAGAGCTATGCGCCGGTGCTGACGGCGTGGAAGGAGTTTGAGCCTTATGAGGTCGTGGCAACGACGTACCAGGCGATTTCCGGAGCAGGAAAAACCTTTAAAGACTGGCCGGAGATGGTGGAAAACGTCATTCCCTACATAGGCGGCGAGGAGGAAAAATCGGAAAAAGAACCGCTCCGCATATGGGGTGAAATAAAAGACGGCGTCATCGTGTCTGCAGAAAGTCCGGTGATTACATGTCAGTGTATCCGTGTTCCGGTACTGAACGGGCATACGGCGGCTGTATTTGTGAAGTTCAGGAAAAAACCGACAAAGGAGCAGTTGATTGCAAAGCTGGAGGCGTTCAGCGGCGAACCGCAGAAATTAGAGCTTCCAAGCGCGCCAAAGCAGTTTATCCGCTATATGGAGGAAGACAACCGTCCGCAGGTTCAGCTCGATGTGGATTACGAGCATGGAATGGGAGTGTCGGTCGGACGTATCCGGGAAGACAGCGTGTATGATTTTAAATTTGTCGGACTGTCTCACAATACGGTAAGAGGAGCTGCCGGAGGTGCGGTGCTCTGTGCGGAGATGTTAAAGGCGAAGGGATATATTCAGGCAAAATAATCCGGTGCTTTTACCGGATAGGGTAGGAATAGACAGGAAGG
>CANOFI010000082.1 GCA_947565255.1 uncultured Lachnospiraceae bacterium | reverse complement strand
ATGAAATGAACGTGGCAGGATAGTATCATGTGATCGGACTATAAGCTGTTAAAAGATATAAAATTATTTCCCGCAATCATCATTCCTATGCGCTGCCTAATATGCTCCGGTATCTGCTCTGATACATTCAGTTTATCGTCACCCAGGGAATGAGTATTTCGCAGCCGTATATCCGCACGGGATTGCAGAACAACGTGCCAAGCGTATTCCCACCCATTTTCTACAATAATTATATACGAAAGACCCCACGAAAGACAACTCACATAACTTAAGCGGTCAATTTCTGACTCGAATGGTTATTCCTTCGGCTGTAAAATATGGCGGTATGCAACAGCCGGGGAATCATAATGCCATATGAAAATCAGGAAAATTTAATAGTTATTAACACAAATCCCAAAATATTACGATTGTTTACAAAATATGATAGATATGATTAACTGGCTGGCGCAGAACGGCCAGTGGAGAAAGTCTCGATTGCCGCAGAATATGTGCTTTGAGAATAAGATTAATTTCATTATTGATGTGCCTGACGAGGTTCTGGATTATGAAATTGTCAAACTGGTCCTGCAGCTGATTTTCGGGAATTCCATTCAGCACAGGATTTTTGAAAAAGAATTGAGAGAGGGGGATGTGGTCATTACAGCATGGATGTAGCCCATTCTAAAACAGGAATTATGGAAGGAATAAGTTAAAGGAATGCGCATAAGTTAAATACAACAGAATGAGTCAGGTGAACACAATTGTCAAGCCAGAAAATAGAAAATTTATTGAATCTTGCGCTGGATACCCCGCAGGAACAGAGGGAAAAATCACAAAATTTAAATGTCGGTTACGACGAGGAGAGCAATACATGGGATGTGATTGTCCGTTACCATGGACAGATTGAGTCGCTGGAGCAGGTGGACGACAGAATACAGGTTGTTCCGTTATTAAATGGATATGCGGTGCTCACGCTGCCGCAGCAGCTGATTGATGTCATTGCAGATCTGGAGGAAATCGAGTATATGGAAAAGCCGAAGCGGCTTTATTTTGAACTTTCCCAGGCGCGTTCAGCAGCGTGTGTCAATGCCGTGCAGGAGGGAGAGACTGCACTTAGCGGGGCAGGAACGATTGTCGCGGTGATTGACAGCGGGATTGACTTTCGGCATGAAGATTTCCGGTATGCGGACGGCACTACAAGAATTCTGGCGCTCTGGGACCAGACCATTTCCGGGGCTCCGCCTGCCGGATACCGGATTGGAACGGAATACAGCCGGGAACAAATCAATGAATTATTACAGGAGCCTTCCGGTGCACTTCCGCAAATACTTGTGCCTGGTATGGATTCTTCCGGGCATGGGACGCATGTGGCGGGAATAGCAGCCGGAAACGGACGTGCATCCTCGGGGCGTTACCGCGGAGTTGCGCCGGAGGCGTCCCTTTTGGTAGTAAAGCTTGGAGTGCCGAGAAGCAATTCATTTCCAAGGACAACGGAACTGATTCAGGCAGTGGATTATGTAATAAAAAAAGCGTTGGGTCTTTCTATGCCGGTTGCTATTAATATCAGCTTTGGAAATACCTATGGCGCGCATAATGGAAACTCACTGCTGGAGACCTATTTAGACCAGGCGTCTGGAGTGTGGAAAAATGTAATTGCAGTAGGAACGGGAAATGAGGGTGCAACAGCCGGGCATGCGTCGGGAACAATTGTACAGGGAAAACAGGAACAGGTTTCATTTGCAGTAAGTAATTATGAGACAACGGTCAATATACAGATCTGGAAAAATTATGCGGATATTTTTCGATTTCGGCTTCTGACGCCGTCAGGAGAAAGCGTGGAATTATTTTTAAGAAGCGGCGAACAGCAGTTCGTATTGGGAAATACGAGAGTGCTGCTGTATTATGGACAGCCGTCACCATATAATGTTCTGCAGGAAATTTACATGGATCTGATACCGATGAATACTTATATTGACAGCGGTATCTGGGCGGTTTTAATCGAAGGGGAAAAGGTGGTGGACGGACAGTTTGAAATGTGGCTCCCTTCCGTGGCGGCATTGAATTCGCAGACAGAATTTTTGTATCCAAGCGAGCAGCTTACCCTGACAATTCCTTCCACGTCTGCAAATGTCATATCTGTGGCGGCATATAACTCCAGAACAAATACATATGCGGATTTTTCAGGACGCGGGTATACCGGAAGGGCATTTTCAAAGCCGGATTTAGCTGCACCGGGGGTGGATATTATGTCTACGGCAGCAGGCGGGGGGTATACTGTAAAAAGCGGCACATCCATGGCGACACCGTTTGTAACAGGTGCGGCGGCGCTTCTGATGCAGTATGGAATCGTGCAGGGGAAAGACCCGTATTTATATGGGGAAAAGGTAAAAGCGTATCTGGTTCGCGGCGCCCGGCAGCTGCCGGTTCTGCCTGCCTATCCGAATGCGCTGCTCGGCTGGGGGGTGCTTTGTCTGAGGGACAGTCTGCCGGAGTGATTTTGAAAGTTTGATTTATTTCTTATATTTTTTTGATAATTGATATTGTAAATGCAGGAAAAAATAATTTAAAAGAGTATATGTTTTTCTGGTACAGAATTATTGTGCATTTAGATTTTGTTATTCAGGATATTTTTGAAATGCATTACATGAAAGAGCGGTTTTGAATGAATGTTCTAACATCGCTTTTTATTATAACAATATTTAGAAAATCCAAATAAAATACCTAAAAAACAACGTAATATGTTTGTTACGGAATTGAAAAAAATAGGTTATGATATTAATTATAGAAAATATTTGAGAAAATATAATAAAGAATGGGATGAATTTGCTGTTTTGATTGATAGAGACATGCAGACGCATTCAGAAACAAATATGCATGATTGCATAAAGTATTGTCAGGCTAATGGATATAAATGTTATATTGCAAATCCTTGTTTTGAATTTTGGCTGTTAATGCATTTGGCAGATATATTAGGAGAGTTTGGCGAACAATTGGATGAGATAAAAGAAAATAAAAAGGTTTCTGAACAACATACATTTGTTAGTAAAGCTGTTTCAGAAAGAGGGCATCATGGAAAATGTGGCATTAAATTTGCAACTCAGTATATGCCCAATATTGATCAAGCAATTGAACAAGCGAAAAAATTTGCATCTGGGGAAAATGATTTGATTGATAATATTGGGTGTAATTTGTGGAAATTAATGGAGAATCTAAAATTTTATGGAAAGCAGAAAAAGCATGAGAATAACATAGATTTGATTTAGATGTAGTTTCAGATAAAGTATTAGGCGAAAGTGTATGTAGAATTAAAATAAACTTTAGAATGTAAATAAGAGATAAAATTATTAAGATGCCAGACCAATAAAGCTCTGGTGTCTTTTTTATTGCATTTGCCCGTCCAGGTAGGGATGGGTAAGAGAAATAAAGTCCCTTTATCCGCAATACAGACACATCCTCTAAAACTACATATATGCAAGTTCACATTCTATCCCCCACCTCCTATAATATGACCATACGGACCGTATAAAACAGAAATGGAGGAATGAAATATGGCAGATACAAATGGAACAAATAGCTTAAATGTGGCGGTGGCATTAGATTTTACTGTATTAAAGACAAGCCTGACAGCCATGTTTGTAAAAGAGGCGCAGGGCTTTCGTTTTCTGGCGGTGCCGACTTATCAGGGCAAGGCGCCGGAGGTAACAATCGCGGAGCTGATAGAAGATATCAAAAAGATGGCGGGAGCCGATACGGACACTTCTGAAATCGAGAGCACACTGAAAAATGCTGCGGAGGACGCTGCAGAGGAAAATGGCGCAAATGCGATTGATACGGACAATATTAAACTTTCGCTGAAAATGGTATACCTGTATGTGGACACGACCCAGGGGGAAAATCAGAAAATCGTGGAATATGCATTTAACATCAACGTGGTTACAACCGGGCTGATTCCAAAGGCCATTGAGGATTTTGTGACGGTAGACCATCTTGGAATTGCCGTATGGAACACGACCAGGGAAGAAATTTTAAGCAAAATGTCCATTGCCAGTATAGATCAATATCTTGGAATTGAGAAAGAAGAAAAGAAGGAGAATGAATAAGGGCAATGGATAAAAAAGCACTGTCAGCAGAACTGCAGATGGATGGAAGCGTGCTTGCGATGCCGGCGAAGCTGGCTTTCGGATACCGGAAGGGAGAACTTCTGGTGCATGGAAGCGTAAAAGCGGCACAGGCGCATCCGGTGAAAATTCTGCAGAATATCAGCGAAGAGGCGGCCCGGCAGTTTGGGAGCTTTATAGAGAAAATGGCGGAAAATCTTCCGGAGGAGCTGCAGTTTCATTATGCCGGAGGACAGGGTATGTTATGGGCGGTTTGGCCAAACAGCCGGTTTGGAATTGTCTGGAAGGGGAAGACGCTTGCGTGTCTCATCAGCATACAAAAAAATCCGCATGCCGCGCCGGGAACGCTGGATTTTTACATAGCGGAAGCCGCAGAGCTTTTTGGTGTTGAGCAGATTTATCTGTATGGAAAGAAGGGGAGCGGGGCAGCCCTTCCCCTTCTGGCCAGGAGGGTGCTTGGCAGTGAGGAAGCGTTCTGTTATCCGGCACAGATGGAGGAATGCAACGTCTTGTTCTGTGGAAAGTTCTCTTATAACAAGGACAGAGATTTGATTGGTAAATTTCTGTATCAGGCATTTGCTATAGAACAGATGCATATCACGCTGTTTATGGGAATACAGGCTGGGAAATTTGCAGGATATGCCATGCTTCCTGTAAGTTCCGGAAGTGTACTAAGGGCAAAGGAACTGTATCTTGGCGTGGAATGCGGAAAACAGACGGCGATGATGCTGTCAGGGACTTTTGAATTTTCTTTTTTGAAGGACGTTTTATTTCAGGTGTCGGCAGCAATCAGCAATCAGGGCTTTCAGATGGAGGCATTTGCAAAGCTTCGGGAACCTCTCGTGATTTATAAAAGCTTTAAAATCGGCGATACGGCCCTGGCAATTGGCGTAAATACCGGAGGAATGTCATTTCGGATGTTTAGTAATCTTTATATCGGGGAAATCAAATGCTTCGGCGCAGTGGGAGTGAGCGCAGCGCCGCCCAAGGTATCGCTGGAATTTTTCTCTGCGGCCATTACCGATATTTCGCTGCCGGTTCTGATAAAAAATATATTTGGAACAAATGTACAGTTTGCGGATGCGCTGGATTTTCTTTCTCTGTCAGGACTGCCGCTTCAGGGCGCCGAACATGCAAAAATAACAATCGAAAAAAATGCGGATGTCAGAGAACAGGCGGTAAAGGAGCAGGCAGCGGACCAGTTTAACCGGCTGCTTCCATCGGATTCTTTTGCAATAAGCGGCTCCAGTATCCATCTGGAACGGATTGCCGGTACAACCGGCGGAGATTTTATCGTATTGACAGATAAAAGCCGCATGCGGCATTATTCGATTAATGCGGACGGAAAGTTGAACCTGCAGGCACAGTTTTACTATTCTGTTGTGGATGCAAGGCTTGGGGATTATGTGATCAGAAAAGGAATTTTCTTTTGCGGCTGCATTACTCTTTTTAAGAAATTTTCAGTAAAGGCGTTATTTTCCATGTCAGAGGAGGACGGTCTGCTTGCCTATGCATGCATAGACAGCGTGGACCTCGGCGTTGTAAGGATTGGACCGTCGGGAATTGTATCTGCCGATAATCCGCTCAGTCATTTTTCAAAGGACAGTATTTTGTGGCTGTTAATGGATTCGAAGCCCGAAGAAAAGCCAAAGGGAGCGGTTTTCTTTTTAAGGGCGGGAAAGCGGGAGTGTAATTTTTACATTGACGGAAAAATCAGGCTGTTCAATATTTTTGAATTTACAGCGCAGATTTTTTATGCAGATAAGACAATCAGCATAGATACAAGATTTCAGCTTGGAAGTCTGGTTCAGGTGTTATTTCAGGTGAAGGCGTCCTACGGAGATTTTACGGATATGAATTTTTCGGTGATGCTGACGATTGACTGCACTGGTTTGGAAAAAGCACTGAAGAGGGCGCAGGCAAGCATCAATGATGCCATTGCAAAGCTGCGTCAAAAGATAGATAAGGCAAAAGGACAGCTGACCCAGGCACAGAGAAATGTCAATGAGCTTCACAGCCAGATTGCAGTGCTTAATAACAGAATCAATAACTGCCGGAATGATATAAGAAACGCCAGGTGGTATGTCAAGGCGTTTGTTGCAATCGCAAAAGGCATCGAGATCGCAGCTTACGAGGTGGCAATCGCATCGCTCTATGTGGCAATCGGAGTAGCCAATGCGGCGCTTGAGGTGGCAAAGGCGGCAGTCAGTATTGCAGGAGCAGTTGGAGAAGGTGTGCTGCAGGCGGTGAATGGAGCAATAAGCGCAACACTGAATCTGTTTTTTATCAAATATATCCAGCTGCGTGCAGCGGCGAATAAAACCGGAGCCTGTTTTGGGGCAAAGATTGAATTTGTTGCGCTTGGAAAAACTTTTGTAATAGAAAAGGAAATAGAAGCGGGCAGCTTTTTAAAAAGCCCGGACCAGGCACTGGATAACAGCATATCAGACAAGCTGCGGCCGGAATTGGACCATATAGAAGATGGAACATTCCGGAGCAACCGCCGGCAGTATAAGAAAATGCAGTGCAGCATACGGGAATACCAGAAAATGCACGGGCAGGGCATGAACCAGATCGAATCCGGGACTGTGCTGCTGAAGGGAATGGCTGAGGCGTATATGGAAGAGTGCGGAGAAATGCTGCCTGAATATGAGCATTTTAATGAAACATATGCCCATGCGTTAGGAGAAGTGGAAGGCGTGCTGGCTCTTTCTGACGACAGCGTAGATTTTCATAAGATGGACCAGGTGGCCGGTGTCATCAAAGAGGCTATGCAGAATGAGTCAAATGCCATAAATGAACAGAAGCAGCTTCAGTTGGAATCGGTCATAAATGATTACGAGGCAGCTGTGCGGCTTTCAGAAAAAATGAGGACAGGCAGGGATACCGTATCGGAGCAAAGGCAGGATATGCATATGCATTTAGAGCAGATGAAAAAAACAGAAGCGGAAGAACTCAGCAAAACGGCAAGACGTGCATCCATTCCGGATGCGTGCATGGAAAAGATGTTAAACGATACCGAGGCGCTGCTGTATGAGCAGTTTCCGCCGACCAGAGGCAGAGGCGATTACATCAATCTGTCAAGAGAAAGCAAAGTACTGGAAAGCATAGATGAAATGCGGAACCGGATGGGGCTTGCACAGTCCGATACGGTCAGGAAAAACAGAAGCAAAAGAACGCCGCTTAAGTATACGGAGCGGTTATAAAATAAGAAGGTGATAAGATGTTAAGAAAAGACAGAGCAGGCTCTGTCAGAAAAAAACTAAAAATATTTGCAGCAACAGGTGCGCTGGCGGTTGGAGGCGGAACCTATGCAGTCTCGCAGGCGTATATGGAAAAGGGGCCCATGCGGGAGAAAGTGCATGAGGATTCAGGAGCGGAAAAAGAGCATACTGTGCTTGTTTATATGATAGGCAGTGATTTGGAGAGCAGCCAGGAGGAGCAGGAAGAGGAAGTACAGGAAGAAGGCGCCGCGACCGCAGATATGATGGAAATGTCGGCCGCAATGAAAAACGCCGGGCTTGATGAAAAGGTAAATGTTGTTGTAGAAATTGGAGGAAGCAGGTGCTGGAAGGATAAACGTCTTGCGGGGATACAAAATGCCCGCCTGACGATTGACAGTGACGGCATCCATGTAAAAGAAAAGCTGCCGGATACGGATATGGGAGAGAGCAAATCAGTCACAGAGTTTATCAATTATGCCTGTGACACATATCCTGCCAGAAATTATTATTTCGTGTTCTGGAACCACGGAAATGGTCCGGCAGACGGGTATGGGTATGATGTTTTGCACAACGGAAGTTCGCTGAAGCTTGACGAGCTGCACAAAGCGATAGATGATTCCAGACTGAAGAATTTCAGGCTGATTGGATTTGACGCCTGCTGTATGGGCAATCTGGAAACGGCGAATGCGCTGCATACCTACGCAGAGTATATGGTGGCCTCACCTGCCTGCGAGGACATCGATGGGTGGAATTACAGCTGGATGGAGGTGCTGTCCGGCGAGTCGGTGTCCGGTCTGGATGTCGGAAAAACAATTGTGGATACCTTTGCAGACTATTATGCGGATTTCAGCGCTCATAAAAGCATGGTCACGCTGTCCTGTTATGATATGTCCAAATATGAGGCATTGTCAGAAGGAATACAAAAGTTTAATGGGGAACTGCTTGCGGGGGCAGATGGGGAAACCTATAAACATATCTCTGCAGACAGAAGCCGGGTGGCGGGCTACGATTCCGGAGGCGGACTCAATGAGGAAATAGAACTTTTGGATTTTGAACAGTTTTTTACCTATCTGGATGCCGGAATGTGGCAGCACTATGAAATGGAAAAATGTGTGGATGATTTTATCTGTCATGCGGTTGGAATCTCGGACAGTCTGTGCGGAATCAGCATTTACCTGCCCGGAAAAAAAGGAGACCAGCTGGCGGAGGATATGTACCATTATATGCGATGCGGGTTTGAAGAAAATTACATAAAATTTGTGTTTCAATATGCAAAAACACTGGACCAGGACCTGGAAATCAATCTGAACGGAATTCATAAGGAATACGATGAAAAATCAAAAACCATTCAGTTTCAGCTGGACGGGGAACAGATGGACAAGATGTGTGCTGTATACATTATGACGGCGTATCCGCTGGAGGATGAAGAGGGATTTTATCTGTTATCAACAGACAGTGATGTGACAATTGGGGAAGACAAAACGGCAACTGCAATTCTGGACAAGGAATATTTTACCATTGCAGGCCAGGTTTTAAGCCTGATTGAGCAATCCCATTCAGGCGTCTGTACAAGGTATCTTTCGCCGGTTATGTATCATGACAGGTTGTGTATGATGAAGATAGAAG
>CANOFI010000081.1 GCA_947565255.1 uncultured Lachnospiraceae bacterium | reverse complement strand
AATTTTGTTCTTTGTAAGTTATCAGATTCAAAAAAATATGTATAGATAGGAGTACTTTATGACACGCACACATTCTGTTACGTATTTTGACACTAAAGAAGAGGATGCTTTTGAGAAACTTGGACTTGCCTTATCCTCTATGCTCTCTGTTTATCATAGAACGTGCAGCGAATTTGTGATTCTCTGCATCGGAACAGACCGGGTCACCGGCGACAGTCTCGGACCTTTAATCGGATATAAACTAAGCCGGATTCAGCTGGACCGTTTTCATATTTACGGAACACTGGATTCTCCGGTACATGCACAGAATCTGGATGAAACCATAACCAAAATCCAGGCTATGCACCCGCAGACTCCCATTATTGCCATCGATGCATCTCTCGGAAATAAAAAACATCTCGGCTATATCACCCTTGGAAAAGGACCGCTACAGCCCGGAACCGGCGTCAACAAAACACTCCCGGCCGTGGGAGATATCTGTATCACCGGCATTGTAAATACTTCCGGCGTGTTAGAACACATGCTGCTGCAGACAACACGCCTTTCCACTGTTATGAATCTGGCTGACTGCATTGCAAACGCCATTCATTTTGCCTATTTGGACAAACCGCGGATGAGCGGAAGAATCGGTGCATTTTTTCATTCCCTGACAAGTTAGTGTACTGCCCCCATAGTTAGGCAATACTAACTTGTCAGGATGTATAAATACAGCTTCAAGCTACTTTAATATGCTGGAAAATAGATATTTAGCTGATATACAGATAAGTTTACCTGATTATCCATGTGCGGCACCTATGCTTCTGTGATTTTCCCAGCCACCGCGCACGCTGCGGCTGTTTTCGGGGATGCCAGAAAGATTTCCACCTTAGAGGTTCCCATCCTCCCTAAAAAATTGCGGTTATTTGTGGCAACAACACGCTCCCCATCTGTCAGGATTCCGCCTGCACGGCCGCAGCAAAGTCCACAGCCCGGATGGGTAATCATCGCTCCGGCCTCCGCAAGAATGGCGAGTGTTCCATTTGCTGCCGCCTGCCTGTATATGCTGCGGCTTGCCGGAGTCACAATCAATTTTACAAACGGCGCCACCTTTTTTCCCTTCAAAACCTCTGCCGCCGCCATCAGATCCTCCAGCCGGCCGTTTGTGCAGGAACCGATAAACACCTGGTCAATCTCCGTTTTGGCCAGTTCTTTTACCGGTTTGATATTGTCCACCTGAGACGGACATGCCAGCACGGGCACGAGCTCCTCCGCCTGATACGTGATTTTTCTCACATAAGCAGCGTCCTCATCCGCCCGCAGGCTTCGTTCCTTATCTGTCAACGTCATTTCACAATATTCGGCAGTTTTTTCATCCGGCATGAAAAGTGCGCATTTTGCCCCGGCCTCGATTGCCATGTTCGCCATCGTCATACGGCTTGCCACACTCATCTGCTCAACGGTATCGCCGCAAAACTCCAACGCCTGATACGTTGCGCCGTCCGCGCCCAAATCACCGATCAGCTTTAAAATGATATCTTTTGACATCACATTTTCCGGCAGTCTGCCATGAATTGACACTTTTATTGTCTCCGGCACCTTTACCCACATCGTCCCGGTTCCGAGAATGCTCGCCATCTCCGTGTATCCGATTCCGGACGAAAACGCCCCTACACAGCCATATGTTGTCGTATGGCTGTCCGTTCCGAACACAATGTTTCCCGGCTTCACATAACCGGCTTCCGTCATAAGCTGATGGCAGATGCCGTCGCTTCTGTGCACATGCTTCATGCCATATTTTTGTGCAAATGCATTTCCAGCATTAAAATGTCTGGTGTCATCCACCTGGCTTGCCGGAATTAAATGGTCGTAAATCAATACCACCTTATCCGGGTCCCACAGCTCTGTAAATCCCATTTCTTCAAATTTTTCTGCCACAAACGGGATAAAAATGTCATGTATCATTACCCGGTCTACACTGACTGTCACAATGTCTCCGGCCTTTGCTTCTTTTCCAACGTTATTGCTGATTATTTTTTCAATCATCGTCGCACCCATGACCGCTACCTCCTAAACCAATCCATTGCGCCTGCGCATTGCATTTACCAGTCCGCCCGCATTGATAATTTCCAACAGGTTATCCGGGAGCGGGACGATTGGATATGTTTTCCCTTTATGGGAAATATAGTCGCCTATGGCAACCGTGATCTCATCTCCTTCTTCCACCTGGTCACAAAGAGAATCCTGCTCAATCAAAAGCAGGCCGTTGTTGATGGAATTGCGGAAAAATATTCTCGCAAATGATTTTGCAATCACACATTTGATTCCGAGCGCCTTAATAATTTCCGGCGCCTGTTCCCTCGAGGAACCGCAGCCAAAATTTTTGCCCGCCACGAGAATATCGCCTTCCTTTATTTTTTCTGCAAGTTCCGGGCGAAGCGGGGAAAATGCATATGGTTTCATATCATCAACCGTTTTCAGTGCAAGATACTCTGTCGGAATGATGATATCCGTATCAATGTCATCCCCGAGCAGCCACACGTTTCCTTTCAAACTATCCATACATGTTTTCCTTTCCAGCCTGTTCTGCTTTCTGTATTTGTGAAGCCGTAATATTGTTGTTATTTTGTATACAATTCACACAATTTATATGCTAAGATATCCTATCCGCAGTTGTGATTTCACCCTGAATCGCCGATGCGGTGACGGTTGCCGCCGAGGCAAGATAGACATACGAATCTGCATGTCCCGCGCGTCCTTTGAAATTGCGCGTTCCGGTGCTGATTAACGTCTCGCCTTCCCCAATGACCCCCTGGCAGCTTCCCCAGCAGACACTGCAGTTTGCATTCATGACGATTGCACCTGCCTCCATAAAAATATCAAGCAGCCCTTCCTCCAGCGCCTGCCGGTACACGGTATTGCTAGCCGGCACCACCAAAAAACGCACCAGCGGATGGACTTTATGTCCCTTTAAAATCTCTGCGCCTACGCGCAAATCTTCGAGACGGCCGTTGTTGCACGAGCCCAGAAACGCTTCATCGATTTTAATTCCGGCACACTCTTTTGCATCCACTACCTGGTCAACAAAATGAGGCTTTGCAACAACTGGTTTTATGAAACTCAAATCAATGTCATACTCTTTTGCAAATACTGCGTCCGCGTCACTGGAAAATACATGTTTCGGCTCCCTGCCGTGCTCCTTCAAATATGCAAGAGCCGTATCGTCCGCTTCCATCAGCGCGGTCTTAGCGCCTGCCTCCACACAAAGATTACAAATGGCAATCCGGTCGCTCATTGTCAAGGCTGCAAGCCCCTCACCGCCGAATTCCATTGCCTTGTAATTGGCTCCATTGGCGCCAATCTGCCCTATAATTGTAAGGATGAGATCCCTCGCATATACGCCCTTCGGAAGACTCCCGGATAAATTGAACCTCAGTGTTTCCGGCACCAGAACCCAGGATTTGCCCGTTACCATCGCATACAGATAATCTGTACAGCCCACGCCTGTCCCGAAAGCGCCCAGCGCGCCATATGCACAGGTATGGCTGTCCGCACCGAAAATCAATTCGCCCGGCCGCACATGGTGTTCCATCATAATCTGGTGACAGACTCCTTTTCCTTCATAGAATGTAATGCCGTGCTTTTTTGCAAAATCCCGCATTTTTTTATGGGACGCCGCCGTTTTCGGACTGTCGGACGGCACGTTGTGGTCCACAACCCATACCAGCTTGCTTACATCCGCAATTTTTGGATTCTTTATATTATTATGAAACATATCAATTGTCAAATGTGTGGTTCCGTCATTGCTCATCAGACGATCTACCTCCACCGTATGTATATCTCCCGGTTTCACGCTTTCCACGCCTGCCGCCGCTGCAATGATTTTCTCAGCCATCGTCATTCCCATATCCATTCCTCCGCTTCTTTATTCTTTATTCAGGGAAGGAATCAACCCTCCCTGGTCTAAAATACCCTGCATGTAGGCCGGAAGTTTCGTACAGACAAACGTTTTCCCATTACACACTGCTTTTCCATCTGTCAGAAACAATTCCATCTCATCACCGGTTTTTACATTGTCATACAAATCTTTGCACACAATCACCGGAAGTCCTATGTTAATTGCATTCCGGTAAAAAATTCTTGCAAATGATTTTGCAATGACTGCTTCCACTCCCAAGGCCTTTAACACGGCGGGCGCCTGTTCCCTCGAGGAACCGCAGCCGAAATTTTCTGCCGCAACCACAAAATCGCCCTTTTGCACTCCGGCTGCAAATTGCTTATCCAGAGATTCGAACGTATGTTCCTTCATCTCTTCTATGGTCGGAAATAATAAATACTGGGATGCGATAATCTGGTCGGTATCCACATCCGAATGAAACTGAAATATTTTTCCCATAATATTGCCTCCTGCCTTTTCTAATCAAACTGGAATTAGTATAACATATTTTCTGTTTTCTGGCAAGAAAGAACAAAGGCAGGAACTTTCACGCGGAAATTTCCTGCCCTTGTTTTTACTGATGGAGGTATTTTTCTTTTGTCGCCATGCCCCCTCGTATATGCCGCTCTGATTTATTAATGTCCAGTACCTTCCTTGCCTGGCTGGCAAGCGCCGGATTAATTTGAATCAGACGCTCTGTCACGTCTTTATGTACAGTACTCTTGCTTACGCCAAATGCCTTGGCTGTCTGACGGACCGTTGCATTTTTTTCTATAATATAATTAGCGATCTCTACGGCACGTTCCTCAATATATCCTTTCAAAATACTCCCTCATACTTGTTTTTTTACAATGTATGCGCAAGCAGGGGAGAATATAACTGTTCCATTATGGATTTAAAATCCTGTTTGCCAGCTTTGTCCTTACTCTCATATTACAACTGCTTCAAAATCCCATCAAAAAAACGGGCTACATCCGCATATACCTGTTCTTTCCCTATTTCATTGAGAATTTCATGACGCATTCCATCATAGATATGACCGCTGACACGCCGATATCCTACTTTCTTCATAAGATTGACTGCGTCAGAAAATTTCTTTTTGCTTATCATGCACGGGTCCATCTCTCCCGATATAAAATGAATCGGCAAATCTGGATGTTCGACATTCCATCCCTGTTCAGAATACGTATTTTTTACAAGCCATAGAAGCGCCTCATAACCATTGAGTGTAAACGTAAAATTACAGAGCGGCTCATCATTGTACTTTTTCACGACTTCTTTATCACTGCAAATCCAGGCATGCTGCAGCCCTTCAGACTCAAACGGCTTCTCAAAATTTCTGGAAAACAGTTCATTTAACACCTCGCTTCTTGCGTAATCGCCCTTATACTTCTGAACCACCTTGTCAATCATCAGGCCGATACCCGCCATGGAATTTTCTCCCGGACATCCGCATACAATGAGCCCGTCAATTGCTTTGTCATATTTTTTGACATAACAGCGCACTGCCAGAGAACCCATGCTGTGTCCAAACAAAAAACAGGGCAGTCCCACAAACTGTTCCTTCACGCTCTCCGTAACCTGATAAAGGTCTTCTACTAAATTCTCCCCTCCGTTCTCGTAAAAATATCCCAAATCCTCCGGTTTTCTAACGCTCTTTCCATGTCCTCTGTGATCGTGGATCACACAAACATAATTTTTTTCCGCCATATATTCCATAAACGGAATATAACGCTCCTTATGTTCGCACATTCCATGGGAAATCTGCAGTATCCCCTTCGGCTGCTCTGGAATAATCATACATCCGTCCAGAGTCAGTCCGTCCTGTCTGGAAATAAAGCTTACCTGTTTTCTTTTCATCTTTTTTCTACCTCTTTGCTTATTTTTTATATTAATTTTGCCTAAAACAATGCAGTTAAATTCCTGTGAGATAAAGAAATTATACTTTAAATTTCTTATTTTATCAATATTAACAGAAAAAAATGCAAATTATTAACTAATAGCAGTTCACTCCAAAAAAAGTACATTTCGCGCCGCCGAAGATTTTTGCCGCAAAAAAAATGTATACTGGAAACAGCGGTTAGACTCCACAAAAGCTGCTAATAAAAACATTTTTTCCTATCACTCTCCGCTTTTGTGAAATCGGATGTATTTCCATAATCGCAAATATACCGTCTTGTTGATATTTGGTAAAACTGCACAGATGTCCGTTTTACAGCGCAGTGGTGCAAACAGATAATCTGACGCGAAATATAAGCAGACAGACCATAGGTTTGCCAAATAATCAATGGGACAGTATACAGTTCCTATCTAATACATAAAAATCTGGAAGGAGTTTTGTTATGAAAATGAAAAAAATTGTAAGTGTTATTGTAGCAATGGCAATGGTTCTGGCAATGGCCGCCTGTGGAAGCGATTCCGGCAAAAAAAGCAGCAAAGACAGTACCTCTGCAGAAAAACCGGTTTCGCAGCCAAATGAAGATGCGGATGATGACGCAGGCACAGATGACGAAGCTGGCACACCGGATGACGGTTCAGCTTTCCCTGCAGCGCTTTCCAATGTTGACGCTTATCCCGTCGAAGATATTTCTGATACCAGCTGGACGCTATCCGGTGGCATGATGAACGGTACAGAGATGGAGCAGGGTGATTTAGACGCGATTTTAGCCGCAGCAGGTGGAACATTCCAATTCACATTTCCAGGCGCTGACGAGGTACAGATGATAAATGGCGAACAGACGTTTGCGGGTTCCTATCAGTTTTTGAATGATAATTATGCGATTGAAGCTGTATTTGACGGCTATGAATATTATGGAGTATTCACCCAGATTGAGGGAGAAACCATACTGATCCTTGCAAACAAGACTGATCCAGAAACAGCATTGTATATGACACAGACAGAATAACGGTAAGAAAATCCGGTACCCATGACCGATTTACGAAACGGGCATGGGGGCCGGATTTTCTGATTTGATAAGTCTATGATACCATAAGCGGTCTGTGAAAATCAACTATTGGAAAAACGCATAAATTTTTTCTATACACGGAAAGACGCCACAGTCTGGTTCAAAAGCCCGCTCAGACGGAAAAGTTCTTCCATCTGTCCCAGCGCGGCCCGCGAATTTTCGTTGGAATCCTTTGCCGACTGCTCCATGCCCTGCATATATTCCATAATCTCCCCTACAAGTTCTGTCACGGCGACAATGGCTTTATTGATTTCCTCCATCTCACGGTTCATCTGCGTAGACGCCGTCCCTAAAACGCCGGAAATATCCCCGTAAAATATAGCATCCTTCTGATACGTACGGGCAAGCTCTATCATTCCCTTATAATCTTCCATTACCTTTTCATTCATAAATTCCAGCAGTTTTTCTGAACTCTGGGAAAGGAACTGCACATTGTGCACCACATCCTCCGTAACCTCGCGGATTTTGTCAACTGCTGCTCTGGAATTATCAGCAAGCTGTCGTATCTCGTCTGCCACGACGGCAAAGCCCCTTCCGGCTTCTCCCGCCCTCGATGCCTCAATAGATGCATTGAGCGCCAGAAGATTGGTCTGTGAGCTGATAGCAAGAATCTCATCTGTGAGCGTATCAATCTCTCCTACTCTCTGGCTCTTTTCTATCGCCTGTTCCAGTTCGTTCTTTGTGCTTTCATAGAGAACGACCGCTTCCTTTCCGGAAGTTTCTGACGCCTCACACTGCCTGCCCGCCCGCTCCATAATATCGCTGGACTGGTCCGCAGCTTCCCCAGCCTTTTCCGCCACATGTTCTACCGCCAGTCCTAAGTTCTGTCCGGTCTGCTGTATGCTTTCTGTCAGTTCCTTTGCTGCGACAGTCTGCTCCTTCGCCTGCGTTGCCCACTGCGCCATCTCAGAAATATTATCATTTAAGACTGCCATTTTTGCCGATGTGCTCTCGGCAATCGAACTGATGTTCTTTGCTTCTTCCTTAGTATTCAGAATGATATTCCGAATCTGCTGGCGCACCTCTGCCGTCGCCGTCTTAATCTGCTCTGTTTCGTCCCTGTATTCCTTTGGAATTGCCTTTTCACTGACAGCATTTTCGGAAAAATCTCCGGAAGCAAACTGTTTTAACATCTGCACCGGCGCTAATGTCCTGCCAATCAGCCCCGCCATAAAGACTGCCACTAATATTATAATGACAAGTGCGATCATGACCGCTACTACAATCATCGCTACCAACGATTTTTTCGCATTTGCCGCGGGCACAGCAACGCCAAGCTTCCAACTGCTTCCCTCGATTTTTGCAGCTGCAAAATAACATGTGGTGCCGTCATAATCTGTTAATTTTTCCACTCCGGATTTGCTGCCGGATATCAACTCCTCCAGTCCCGGCATCTTATCCCTGACTGCAACTGCCGAATCCTCCGAAGGCTCAAATTTTTTATTTTTATGAGCCACATACTGCCCGCTGCTGTCCACCAGAAAGCCATATACGCCTTCTTCGTAATTGATGCTCCTAGTCAGGTCTGTCACGGTTCCAAGCGTCACATCCAGCCCAATGACGGCTTCCAGTTTCCCATCTACATAGACCGGCGCCGCAATGGTGGCACACATCTGGTTTGTCAGCACATCCCAGTAAGGATCTGTCACAATAACTGTTTTTTCTTCCGCCGCCTGCTGGTACCAGCCACGCTTTGTCGGGTCATAGCCTTCTGGTATCTCCGCCTCCCTGTTCGACTGGATAAACCTGCTGTCCTTTGTTCCGCAGTAAAGGTTGAGCAATTCTTTCCTGCCCTCTGCATGCACATCCAGCACAGACTGTATAAAATCCTGTTCCACATTGCCGGAGCATTCTATGCTGTTTGCCGTTCCCTGTGCAAGCATCTTTTCATTTTGTATCCAGGTATTGATTTCCTCGCTGTATTTTTCTGCATTCAACTGCAGGGCATCGGTCTGATTACTGATCATGCGTTTACCGGCAACCGTCACAATACCTGCTGTTGTCAGCAATATGCTTGCAACAACAATACATATGATGCTGAACGTCAGCTTTCCCTTAATCGTTCTTCCCACGATTGTACACCTCTTTCTTTTTTGAATTGGAAATCAGCTTCCTGTTATTTCTCCCAATTCCCCATAC
>CANOFI010000080.1 GCA_947565255.1 uncultured Lachnospiraceae bacterium | reverse complement strand
CACAATTGTTTATTAATATTTATATTAATACCTATATTTCATGAGGAGGATGACGTGGCAAACTTAGGACAACCAAAAAACACAATAGAAATTATTCAAAAATATCAGTTTGTGTTTTCCAAAAAATATGGACAGAACTTTTTAATCGATACGCATGTGCTGGACAAAATCATTGCCGCAGCCTCCATTACAGACCAGGACTGTGTGCTGGAAATCGGTCCCGGCATCGGCACGATGACGCAATGTCTTGCGGAGCATGCAAAAACAGTTATTGCAGTTGAAATCGACCGCGCGCTGATTCCTATTTTGGAAGATACTCTGGGGGGGTATCCGAATGTAACTGTTATTCACGGCGATATTTTAAAAACGGATGTCTGTGCACTGACAAAGCAGTACAATGCCGGCAATCCCATCAAAGTCGTTGCCAATCTGCCCTATTACATTACCACGCCAATTATTATGGGCTTATTTGACAACCATGTCCCATTAGAGAGCCTTACCGTGATGGTACAAAAGGAAGTGGCGAACCGCATGCAGGCCGCTCCAGGCACAAAGGATTACGGCGCGCTTTCCCTTGCGGTTCAGTATTATGCAACCCCCTACCTTGTTGCAAATGTACCTCCAAACTGCTTTATGCCGCGGCCCAGGGTCGGCTCAGCAGTTATCCGCCTGACCCGCCATACAGAACCACCGGTACAGGTCGCAGATGAAAAACTGCTGTTTCAGCTTATCCGTGCTTCCTTTCACGAACGGCGAAAGCTGCTGAGCAATGGATTATACAATTCTCCTGAACTGTCTTTTACCAAGGAGGAGATTTTACAGGCTTACAATATTGCAGGCTTACCGGAAAAAGTACGCGGCGAAACGCTTTCACTGGAACAGTTTGCGGCTCTTTCGAATGCATTTGTTTTAAATTAAATACTCTAATGTGTCCCGACCACATCAAATTCCGGCTCCGGCCTTTTTTCCAAATCATACAAAAACACATCCCCGTATTCCAGGGCAAATCCACTCCCGTCCGGCCGGAGCTTTGGATTTGCAAATCCTTCTATTTTCCACATATTTGCATACCCGTTCTTTGCATTGTCTTCATTGATATAAGAAAGATGTGTTTTTCCATCCTTTACCGTATAAATAGAAAAACGTACAAGGAGATACCCCGTTCTGACAAACAGTTTGTCCCGCATTGAAATGCTCCCATGTTCTTTCACATACTTCTCCACATCCGTCCCATAAGGGACAATAAAACTGTCCGCCGGAATTTCCAATTCTCCGCTCCAGCGCTGTACACTGCTCTTTGCAGCATCCAAATCCGCAACATTACGGCTTTCGTCTCCGATAGTTTCCCGCTGTTGCCCGGAAAGCCAGATACAGCCTTCTATTTCCGGCACAGGTTCCCCTGCATCCTCCGGTTTTGGACTAATCTTCTTCCACGCATGCTTTCTTCCATCCGTTTCTTCCTGAAAGCGGTAAAGTTCCACACGCATCCTGTTCCCGCCGTTCCTATCTGTCACATAATATTCCGGCACAATACAGACACCGTCCTCCTCCCCATAATTTCCTATCGACTGCAGTTGATAAAAAAACTTTGTCCCCAGCACTTCTCCCTCATGCTCCGGCTCTAAGGGATTCCCGCCCATCAAAATCGGCACTGTCTTTTCGCTTTGTGTGCGAACCAGCTCGCCATTTAAATTATGTAAACCAATTGTGTAACTTATTCCATTCCCGGCTCCCTCATCCGCAGAAACGCTGTTTTGGGCTCCTCCATCTGCAAAAACACTCTCCCAGCTCTCAGACGCAATTCCCGTAACAGCCAGTCCGTACAATCTGCCGCACACCTGAACCTCTATCGAATGGCAGGCTCCATAATTGCTTATTTCGTCGTTGGAATAGAATTCCACGTTCCCCTCCTCATCTTCATCAAAATTATAGGCCAGCGCACGCGTCATCACCATATAATTTCCCTCCTTCACACCGGTCGGCACATAAAACTTCTGTCCCTCCACATAATCCATCCACGTATTGGCCGCGCGATATCCATTATAATATACCTCAAATGGAAACTGCATCTGATAAGCCGACACATAACGGCTGTAATCCTGATACTGATAGCCCTTTATATTGCGGTGCAGACCCTCCGAAGAAAGCTTTAACTCATAAGAACGCCCCAGTATCCAGCTTTTTCTATCTTTATCTGGTTTACATAATTGATTGAACGGTTTCTCGTCCTCCGCAAAACAAACACAGACAACCGGCGTATGTACCGTAACTCCATTTACATTTAAAAAACCATAAGTCACCTCAGAATTCGTACTGTATTGCTGATAAATAACCTCGGCACAGCTTTTATAATCCAATCCATTCTTCTTTTCTTTCGGAATCATAAGATTCTCCTTATACAAAGGCTGTCTGCCGCTGTCCGAACCGATTTTGGGCGCACTTGCAGAAGAGTCCGTCTCCATTCCTGACAAAAACACCTCACTGTCAATGCGAAAGCTGTCATTGCACACCTTGCAATCCTCCGCCAGCTCCGCGGCTTTCGCCTGCTGTATCCCATAAGGAAAATCCGGCTGTCTGCCCTGTCCGTATAACACGCCACAGTCTATGGTCACCGTCTGCGGCTCCTCCCTTCTGTGAACACTTTTCTGCTCCACCTCCACAACCGGTTCATACACATCCTTTAATACCACACTCTCTTTGTCAAATGCATAATTATATACCCTGACGCTGTCCAGCGTAAACAGCTCCAGCTGCTCAATGCTCCAGTAGGAATACGGTTTGTCCACATAATACACCTCTGCCTGCTCCACCATGCGTGTACAGGGTACCCCGTTTTCATCGCTCCACTGCATCGTATAGCGCGAAATCACCGTAACAGCCCTTGTCGAATATCCATACAAATTCGCATATCTGACACAATATCCGAATTTGTTCATCTCCCCCTCCACATACAGATTCTCCCCGCTGGGTACACCGTACTTTACATCAAAATTCTGTTCCTCCTTATTGCCTGCGCCGATGGACAGTTTCCCACCGACCAGCATCTGCTCTCCGTTCATATTATATTTGTCCGTGAGATAAGCCACATTTCCCCTGCGCTTATAATAAAAATTAATCTGTACCGAGACAAGTCCGTTCCCAAAATGCTCCACATGAACCGGCGAAATCTCAAACCACAAATTCTCGCTGCTGCCATTGGCATACTGCAAAATGACATTGACCGACACATAATCAAATTCATACGCGCTGAAATTTTCCGCGTAGACATCTCTTGCCTCCCCAAAACGTAACTGGCCGTAAACATCCTTTCCATACCGGCTGAGATTCCATACTTTCCCCGGCTCATCAAAGCATTCCAAATGCCTCACACTGTACGAGCAGGGCGGATTCAATAGCAGGGGATTCCCGCCAAAATACACCTGCTTGTCAAAATGGCTTCTCAAAGCCTGCGGGTCCGCCCAGTTCTGCGCAGTCGAAATCCCCTCAAACGTATCATACACATACCCCCACGCACGGTTACCGCCGTCCGCAAGCCCTCCCTGCGGCACGCCGTTGAGGCAGACCGTCATATACGCGTCCAGATACAACGTCCCCCCGTTCGTATACAAATCCTGCTGCCATTCATAAGAAACGGCTCCAATGCGGTCAAACAGCGTCTGCTTATCCACCCGGAAATAACAGTACTGATACGCCGGATTATCCGGATCCGGCTGCGGCGCTCCATTGTCCTCCAAAACCACAACTACATGGTCATTGCCCGGTGTATGAATCGGCTGGTTGTACCGCTTAATCGTCCACCCAACCGTCTTGTACGTCCGGTTGCTTGTGGCAATCCGGTCATGCGTTGTCATAAAAAGATTCCCCTGCTCATCAAATCGAAGCTGTTCCTGTGCCTTTGTTTTCTGTGAAAATGCACACAAAAACAGCACTGCAAGTACAAGGATAAATCTGCTTCCCTTTTTTTCTGTGCCCACGCGTTCCCCTCCTTTTCACGGAACACAGCTTCTCCCCTTTCTTCCCGCAGGCAGCGAACCAGACGGACGTGCTGCGGGGTATCCTCCCTCATTTCCTCACGGCAATTCCGGCATAAATTTCCGCCCGCCGAAATACCATTAATTATCACGCATACAATTAAACACAGTATAGCATGCTCTGCCTCTGCTTGCAACATAATTGTATCGAAAAATTGTGAACATTTGTTCACGGTAAGGAGTCAATATGAAGAAACAACCCCATCTGACACTTTTTAAACTGCTTTTTCCTTCCCTTCTCTGCGTTCTGCTTCTCTGCGGCTGCTTTGACAGTTCCGAAGTCGTTCCCGACGAAAAGACGCAGAAAAGCATTACGGCCGAGAACGCCCACCTTTCCTTTTCAAAATTTACCGATGAGCTTTTTATGCAGGAGGTCACCTGTGACAGCATCACCCTGCACTATACGGTTGCCTCGCCGGAAGCCCTCTCGATTCCCGATATCACGCCGACACTCGGCTCCGCCAGTGAGCAGGACCGGATTTCTTCTATCGAAAAAGCAGATGCCACACTGAAAAGGCTAAAAACATTTACCTATAAAAATCTGCCGAAAACGGACAAAATAACCTATGATATTTTAAAATGGCAGTTTGAAACCATACAAAGCTCCAGAGAATTTTCTTACTATGCCGAGTCGCTGGGACCTACGACCGGTATCCAGGCGCAGCTCCCGATTCTGCTTGCCGAATATGAATTTCACTGCTCCAAAGACATTGAACACTACCTTCTCCTGCTCCGCCAGCTTCCGCAATATTTTGAAGAAATTGCCGCCTATGAATCAGAAAAATCAAAGGCCGGACTTTTCATGGCAAAAAGTACGGCAGAGCAGATTATCAAGCAGTGTAATGATTTTTTGTGCGACGTAGATTCCCATTACCTGACAACAACCTTCGATCAGCGCATCGATCAGCTGGAATGGCTTTCAGACGAGCAGAAAAGCCAGTTTAAAGCCATAAACCGCTCTACCCTGACAGACTATGTATATCCCGCTTACAAAAGCCTGACCGAATGTTTAAATACATTAAAGGACACCAGCCAGAACAGCGGCGGCCTCTGCCAGCTTCCAAGAGGAAAAGAATACTACGCTTATCTGGTAAAACGCTCCACCGGCTCCGAATCCACACCACAAGAGCTTATCAAACGCGTACAAAAGCAAATCCAGACAGACTTAAATTCCATGTCCCTTTTAGTCAACGCTTCCCCGTCGGCCCTGGATGCCCTGCAGGAACCTGCTATTGCCTTTTCCGAGCCGGAAGCCATCCTGGAGCATCTGAAAGAAACGATAAAAAACCAGTTTCCGGCTGCTCCCGGCGTCTCCTGTTCCGTGAAATACGTGGATGCCTCCCTGCAGAAGCATTTAAGCCCCGCCTTTTACCTGACGCCCCCGATTGACCGCATTACACAGAACATCATTTACCTGAACCAGCCGTCCTTCCGCGATAACATCCAGTTATTTACGACACTGGCCCACGAGGGCTATCCGGGACATATGTACCAGAACATCTACTTTCAGAGCACCTCTCCGGACAACGTGCGCGCCCTGTTTTCTTTTCCCGGATACGCAGAAGGATATGCCACCTATGCAGAACTGTTTTCCTATGATTATATGGGACTTCCCACGGAAAGCAGCCAGCTGCTGAAGCTCAGCAGCTCCATCACTCTGGGCCTGTATGCTTCCCTGGATCTTTCCATTCATTATGAAGGAAAAACGTTAGAAGACGCCAAAAGCTACCTGACCCAGTACGGTATTACCGATGAAGCGGCAATTACACAAATTTATGAAGCCATTGTTGCAGAACCGGCAAATTACCTGAAATATTACGTGGGATATTTAGAATTTCTGACACTGCGCGAAAAAGCCGAAACCCTGTGGGGTGACGACTTTACAGATAAACGATTTCATCAATATATTTTACAGATGGGCGATGCGCCGTTTTGTGTTTTAGATAAATACCTGAGCTGACAAATGCACCCGTACACTAGGTTAGCATTCTTCATTCAGCATTTCTAAGAGCCGTTCTCTTGTATTGAGGGACGGCTCTTCCAATACCCTCTCCAGCAGCCATTCCAGCTTTTCCCCGATGGCCCTGCCTTCCACTCCCATCTGCATCAGGTCGTTTCCGTTGACTGCCAGCTGCTTTATGGAAAGACACTCAGCACGCTGCCGGATCTCTTCATACACCTTTTTTATTTTTTCTAATTCATCCAGCTTTTCCTTCTGGAGGTAACTGCTCTGCGCCAGAACATCCGCGCGCATCACCTCAAGCAAGTCTAAAAAAAGCTCCTCCCCTATTTTACTGGCCATTTTTCGGATTTGACTGCCGACTGCCATCATTCTGCAATCGTGCCAGCGAACGAGTTTTTCAACCTTTTTTCTTGTATCGTTGTCGAATTTCAGCCTTCTGAGTACTATCTCTGCAAGTCTTTCGCTCTCCTGTGCGTGCCCGTAAAAATGTCCAATTCCTTCCTCGTCCACAGAGTACGTTGCCGGCTTCCCCATATCATGAAAAAGAACCGCAAGACGAAGCACTTTTTCCGAACGTATGTTCCCCAATGCATGCAGCGTATGTTCCCCAACCGTATATTTGTGATGGGGATTCTTCTGCTCTACCGGCATCATATGGTCAAATTCCGGCAGAATAACTCTGGTAATGCCCAGCTCATACGCACACCCAAGCATTTCCGGATGCAGAGAAACGAGCAGCTTTACGAGCTCTGCCTGAATGCGTTCCGCACTGATATCTGCGAGATTTCCAGCCAGAAGCGCCATTGCCTGCTTTGTCTTTCCTTCAATCGAAAATCCAAGCTGGGCAGCAAAACGGATTCCGCGAAGCACCCGCAGGGCATCCTCCTCAAAGCGTTCCTGCGCCCTGCCCACACAGCGAATGATTCCCTTTTCCAAATCGCCTGCGCCGTCAAACGCATCTACCAGACCTTTTTCGTCATTGTAGGCCATGGCGTTAATGGTAAAATCCCGCCGCTTTAAATCCTCAATTAAATCCCCGGTGAACGAAACCTCCTTCGGATGCCGCCTGTCCTCATATTCTCCGTCAATCCGGTACGTCGTCACCTCAAATCCTTCTTTTTCCACAAGCACCGTAACCGTCCCGTGCCGGATTCCCGTATCCACGGTCCTTTGAAACGCCTGCTTCACCTGAAAGGGCAGCGCCGACGTCGTGATATCCCAGTCGTCCGGCTTTTTGCCCAGAATGCTGTCACGGACACAGCCGCCCACCGCATACGCCTCAAACCCCCGGTCAGTAAGCGTTTTTATAATATATGATACTTTTGGAGGCAGCTGAATTTTCATGACACATTCCTCACTCTATTTTTTTCACTCTGTCTTTCAATATTTAAGCGACGGACACAGCCGGTTTTAATAGGCCTTCCCCCAGTAAACCATGGTTTTGGCGGGCTTTCCGCAGCAGACGCAGACATCACCTGTCTTTTCCTGTACAAACGGCATGCAGCGCGCCGTAGCCGTTGTATCCTCTTTAATCTGATTCTCGCATGCCGCGTCGCCGCACCACATTGCTTTTACAAATCCGGGCTTTTCATTCACAATCTGCTGGAATTGCTCATAATTCTCTGCCGTATACGTATGGGCATCCCGATGCTCCCTTGCTCTTTCCAGCATTTCTTTCTGCATCTGCTCCAGTATCCCTGCAAGCACAGTCCCTGCTTTCTCTAACGGGGCTGCCGTCTTTTCCCTCGTGTCGCGGCGCACAATGATACACTGCCCTTTTTCGATATCCTTCGGTCCGATTTCTATTCTTGTAGGAATTCCCCGCATCTCCTGCTCGCTGAATTTCCAGCCGGGGCTCTTTTCTGAATCATCCACCTTCACGCGGAAATCCGACAGCTGTTCCTTTAATGCAAATGCCTTTTCAAGCACACCCTCTTTTGTCTGCTGAATCGGCACAATCATCGTCTGTACCGGCGCAATACGGGGCGGAAGAACCAGCCCGGAGTCATCCCCGTGCACCATAATAATCGCACCAATCAGGCGCGTCGTCATTCCCCAGGAGGTCTGATGCACATATTCCAGCTTGTTTTCCTTATTTGTATACTGTATACCAAATGCCCTGGCAAATCCATCGCCGAAATTATGGCTTGTTCCCGACTGCAGCGCCTTGCCGTCATGCATCAGAGCCTCGATGGTATACGTTGCCTCCGCTCCGGCAAATTTTTCTTTTTCCGTCTTTTTTCCGCGTATGACCGGCATTGCCAGTACTTCCTCGCAAAAATCCGCATAGAGATTTAACATCTGCTTTGTTCTTTCCTCTGCCTCCTCGGCAGTTGCATGCGCCGTATGTCCCTCCTGCCACAAAAACTCCCTTGAACGCAAAAACGGACGGGTTGTCTTCTCCCATCTGACCACGGAGCACCACTGGTTATACAGCTTCGGCAAATCCCTGTGGGACTGAATCTCATTCGCATAAAAATCACAAAACAGCGTCTCGGATGTAGGACGAACACACATTCTCTCCTGCAGCGGTTCTAAGCCTCCATGTGTTACCCATGCCACCTCCGGCGCAAAGCCCTCCACATGATCCTTTTCCTTCTGCAGCAGGCTTTCCGGGATGAACATCGGCATATAAACATTTTCCACGCCGGTCTCCTTAAAACGGCGGTCCAGCTCCTTCTGGATATTCTCCCATATCGCGTACCCGGCCGGCTTGATAATCATGCATCCCTTTACACTGGAATACTCAATCAGCTCCGCCTTCTTCACCACATCTGTATACCACTGTGCAAAATCCTCCTCCATCGAGGTAATTGCTTCTACTAATTTTTTATTATCTGCCATTGTATGTTCTCCTTTTTGCTCAAAATATGTAATCACCATACAGCCATAAATTTTTCTTTTATAATAGTATGACAAAAAACCCTTTCCGTCAATATCCGTATTGGAAATTTTTTTACTCTTTTTCAGTATTTTGTATAAATTGCTCTTAGAACGACTATAATGAAAACAACAAGCTTAACATTATAAAGCGTAATCATTCCGGCCAGGAATGCATTGCTGCACAA
>CANOFI010000079.1 GCA_947565255.1 uncultured Lachnospiraceae bacterium | reverse complement strand
AATATGCATCCCATACAAAAACAACCCCAGTCCGCCCACAAATTTGCTATCATACACCTTGTTATAGATATTTTAGTTACGATTCACGGCTCAGGAATGCGCTATACTACGCATTCCGTGAGAACTTGATTCTCTCAATACAACCTCTCTGAATAAGCTCAATACTCATTCTTCTATCCTGCGTCTGGCGTTTCAAAGCATCACATCGTTCTGAAATTTCGTATTATAACTGTCAAAATTATGCATAAATCACACACATAACGGGATACTAACAGTACTACATGCACTTTTCAAATATACATTTATATATACAGTATATACGATTGCATTTATGATATTGTTTCACATTCACCCGGCCTGACGGCGCCGGTTTTGGGCAGATACAAACTGGCGCCGCCGGCTGAAAAAAAAATGATTCGGAAAGGAATACAGCAATGAACTATCAGGAATTAGCAAAATCCATCCTTGCAGGCGTCGGCGGCAAAGAAAACGTCACTGCCCTGACCCACTGCGCAACACGTCTTCGCTTTAACCTAAAAGAGGATTCCAAAGCCGATACCAGCGCCCTGAAAAACACAAAGGGGATTATGGGAGTCGTGAACAGCGGCGGACAGTTCCAGATTATTATAGGAAGCGATGTCGCAAATGTATACCGCCCCCTGATGGATTTGGGCAACTTTGAAGGCGGTGTATCCACAGAGCAAAAAAATGAAAAAGATGACAGAAATGTTATCATAAAAATTCTGGACACAATTGCGGGCATTTTTACGCCGATTATCCCCGCCATCACCGGCGCCGGTATTTTAAAAGCCGTCATGGCACTTCTGGTGGCCTTCAAATGGATTGACACCAGCGGACAAAACTACCAGTTCTTAAGTTTTTTTGCGGATGCCGCATTTACCTTTCTTCCCTTTCTCATTGCAGTTTCCGCGGCCAGAAAATTCAAATGCAACGCTTATATGGCGATGTCCATTGCCGGCTGTATTCTCTATCCGGGATTCCAGTCTGCCGTGGCGGCTGCCAAAGAAGCCGGTACCTCTTTGCATTTTATCGGACTCCCCGTATCACTGGTAAGCTATTCTTCCTCTGTCATTCCAATCATACTCGGCATCTGGTTTATGTCCTTTATTGAACCGCTTGCGGACAAGGTATCCCCAAAACCGGTCAAATTTTTTACAAAGCCACTTCTGACACTGATTATCACTGCACCCGTTACGTTGATTATTCTTGGACCGCTTGGGAATATCGCCGGCGAAGGCATTGCATCCGCTATCCGCGCCTTAGACCGGTACGCAAGCTGGCTCGTGCCTTTCCTGGTTGGAACCTTTACGCCGCTTATGGTCATGACCGGCATGCATTACGGCCTGATTCCCATCGGCGTGAACAACATCGCAACCGCCGGTTTCGACACCGTTGTCGGACCGGGTATGCTCGGCTCCAATATTGCACAGGGCGGCGCGGCCTTTGCCGTAGCCCTGCGCTCCAAAAATCCTGAGACACGCCAGCTTGCCGGTTCTGCCGGAATTACAGCCGTATGCGGCATCACGGAGCCTGCCATGTACGGCGTCAGCCTCCGTTTCAAAAAACCTTTGTATGCTGCCATGATTGGAGGCGGCGTTGCCGGAATCTTTCTCGGCATCACAAAGGTCGGCCGGTACACCTCCGGCTCCCCCGGCCTGCTTGCACTGCCGGGTTATATCGGTACGGAAGGACTCAGAAATATTATTTTTGCCTGCATCGGCGCTGCAATTGCTTTTGTGACAGCTTTTGTCATTCAGCTGTTTCTCGGCATCAACGAAGGGGACGAGATACCAGAAGAACGTTCCGGCACCGATTCCTCACAAAAAACAGAACATGCAGCCAGCGAAACCGCTTCTGAAATTCCTTCTGAATCAACCGTGTATGCCCCATTAAATGGAACGGTTGTCCCGCTTCGTGAGGTCAGCGACCCGACCTTTGCAGAGGAAATGCTTGGAAAAGGAATTGCCATACAGCCCAAAAATGGGTATGTTTTAGCACCTTTTAACGGTACTGTTGAGACCCTTGCAGATACAAAACACGCGCTTGGTCTTCGCTCAGAAGACGGCATAGAGCTTTTAATCCATGTCGGTCTGGATACCGTAAAACTCAATGGAAAATATTACGATGCCCTGGTCACGCCCGGAGAAACCTTTAAAACCGGAGATACGCTGCTGACCTTCGATATAGAAGGCATTCAAAAAGAGGGCTATGATACCATTACGCCCATCATTATCACAAATTCCAATGATTATACGGCGATTGAGACAGCAAACGAAACAGACATACGCACATCCCGAACGCTGCTACACCTGAAACGACAGGACTGACGAAACAAAAAAGGAGGACACGCAATGCAGACACATTTTCCGGAAAATTTCTTATGGGGAGGCGCCGTCGCTGCCAACCAGTGTGAGGGAGCTTACGATGCGGATGGAAAGGGACTGTCCGTACAGGACATTCTCCCCCAGGGCATCCGCGGAGAAAAGCAGGGCGTCCGCACAGACACAGCCACCCCTGACAATCTCAAGCTGGAGGGCATTGACTTCTACCACCGCTATAAAGAGGATATCAGATTGTTTGCAGAAATGGGCTTCAAGGTTTTCCGCACCTCCATTGCCTGGTCACGGATTTTTCCTAATGGAGACGAGGAGGAGCCGAACGAGGCCGGACTTGCCTTTTATGACCGCGTATTTGACGAATGTCTGAAATACGGCATCCAGCCGCTGGTCACCATGTCCCACTATGAAACACCTCTCGGTCTTGCCCAAAAATATGACGGCTGGAGAGACCGCAGGCTAATCGATTTTTTTCTGCGCTATGCCAGAACGATTTTTACCCGCTATAAGGACAAGGTAAAATACTGGCTGACCTTTAATGAAATCAATTCCCTCCTGCACGCTCCCCTGACGAGCGGCGGTATTTTAACACCCCGCGAACAGCTGACCGAAGAAGAACTGTACCAGGCGATGCACCACGAACTGATTGCCAGCGCCCTTGCCACTAAGCTTGCCCATGAAATCATCCCGGACTCCAAGGTCGGCTGCATGATACTTGGCATCACCATTTATCCGCTGACCCCGCACCCGGACGATATCATAAAAACGATGCTTCACGACCGTGAAACACTGGTATTTGCGGATATCCACGCCCGCGGCGCCTATCCGTCTTTTATTTTAAATGAATTCCGCGAAAAAAAGATTCATCTGCACATGGAACAGGATGATGAAACAATACTTGCAGAAAACACCTGCGACTTTATATCCTTCAGCTACTATTCCAGTATCTGTGACAGCGCCCATCCCGGCGATGCCAAAAAAACCGGAGGCAACTTAAGCCAGGGCTATGTCAACCCCTATCTGAAGGCCTCGCAGTGGGGCTGGCAGATTGACCCAAAAGGACTGCGCTACACCTTAAACCGGCTCTATGACCGCTATCAGAAGCCGTTGTTTATTGTGGAAAACGGACTCGGCGCAAAGGACAAACTGGTGTTCGATGAAAAAGGTGAAAAAACGGTGGAAGACGACTACCGCATCGAATATCTGAACGCCCATCTGGTAGAGGTGGAAAACGCCATCAGAGACGGCGTTGAAATCATCGGCTATACCTCCTGGGGATGCATTGACATTGTCTCCGCTTCCACCGCCCAGATGAGCAAACGGTACGGATATATTTATGTTGACCGCAACGACGACGGTTCCGGAACATTTGAACGCATCCGCAAAAAATCTTTTTACTGGTACAAGGATGTCATTCAGACAAACGGCGGAAGTTTAAAGCGACCTGAGGAATACCGGATTATCTGATAAAAATTGATGCCCGTATTATCTAAAACTCCAGAGCTAACTGCCCGCCAACCTGAATATGGGAGGATACGACCTGCTCCTCCCCGCGCAGGCGTTCGCATTGCAAATACAAAACAGTCTGCATATGAATTGATTTACAGATTCATTGCAACATTTTCGACCTGCAAATTCAAGCTGATTTCCAGGGGAATGAATTTCCCCTTGAAATCAGGCACATTTTGATGTATGATGGGTTATAGTAGTGCGATGCCGGGATGTGGAGTTAAAAACGAACAGCTTTTACCCTTTCCCCGGTGCCGCAGGATACATAACATACAGGAGGCATAAAATATGAAAGAAAAAGTAATTCTGGCATACTCAGGCGGTCTTGATACGACAGCAATTATTCCGTGGTTAAAGGAAAACTATGATTATGACGTTGTCTGTGTCTGTGCAGACGTCGGACAGGAAAATGAACTGGACGGGCTGGAGGAACGCGCAAAGCTGTCCGGTGCGGCAAAATTATACATTGAAGATCTGGTAGACGAATTTGTGGACGACTACGTCATTCCTACGGTCCAGGCAAACGCGGTCTATGAAAACAAATATCTGCTCGGCACATCCTTTGCAAGACCGGTCATTGCAAAACGCCTTGTCGAGATTGCAAGAAAAGAAAACGCGGTTGCCATCTGCCACGGCGCAACCGGAAAAGGAAATGACCAGGTGCGCTTCGAGCTGACCATCAAAGCGCTGGCTCCCGACCTGAAAATCATCGCTCCCTGGCGCTGCAACGAAACCTGGAATATGCAGTCGCGCGAGGACGAAATTCAGTACTGCAAAGACCACGGCATTGACCTGCCTTTTTCTGCTGACAACAGCTACAGCCGCGACCGCAATCTGTGGCACATCAGCCACGAAGGCTTAGAGCTGGAGGACCCGGCCAATGAACCGGATTACGACCATCTACTGGTCCTCGGTGTATCCCCGGAAAAAGCGCCGGATGAGGGCGAATATGTCACGATGGATTTTGAAAAAGGCGTGCCAACCACCATCAATGGAAAGAAAATGAAAGCATCCGATATCATCCGCGAGCTGAACCGTTTAGGCGGAAAACACGGCATCGGCATTATTGATATTGTGGAAAACCGCGTTGTCGGCATGAAGAGCCGCGGCGTTTATGAAACTCCGGGCGGAACGATTCTTATGGAGGCCCACACACAGTTAGAGGAATTGATTTTAGACCGCCAGACTTTATCATATAAGAAGGTTGTTGCAAATGAATTTGCCAATCTGGTATATGAAGGAAGATGGTTTACCCCTCTGCGCGAAGCGCTGCAGGCATTTGTGGAATCCACACAGCAGCGCGTGACCGGCCAGGTAAAATTCAAGCTCTACAAGGGCAACATCATCAAAGCCGGAACCACGTCTCCATATTCCTTATACAGCGAATCTCTGGCAAGCTTTACGACCGGTGAATTATATGACCACCATGACGCAGAAGGATTTATCAACCTGTTCGGACTTTCCATGAAAGTGCGCGCAATGCTGGACGGACAGAAATAAACTCTGTCCGCCCGAAAGGCTTTTATTCCTTTTTTGTGAATCATAAAAGGGGCTGTTCAATTCAGGACAGTCCCTTTCTTGTTTAAAACTGCTTTAAAATATCATGATGACCCACATCCAGTAAGATGATCATCTTATCGCCTTCATAATACCAGATAATGCGAATATCCATATTCACACTGCACTCAAAAAGATCTGACGACCCCTGAATTCGTTTGGTGCGCAGTGAAGGATGGGAAGGATTTTCTGCCAGAAGTTCCAGCTTATTTTTTAACTGCTTCTTCTCCTGCACCGTCAGCCCCTTAAAATGCTTCCGAAAACGCGGTGTGAAGGTAAATACAAACGCCATCAGCTGTCCTGCTCCAATTTATCAAACAAAGCATCCACACTGTCAAAAACGGGCTGTTCACCAGAAGCAATCTTCGCTTTTACATCGCTGATTTCTTCTTTCAGTTCACTCAGATATTTTTTCGGATAAACGGCAACTGGCATAAGACAAATAAAACCATCCTTCTCAAAAATGTCCAGTATATCTCCTTCCGACAGACCGAGCTTTACGATAATATCCTTTGGAATTGTAACCTGTGCCTTCTGACGCAATTCAGCCAGCATACTATCATCTCCTTTGCTTTTTAGTTTGAAAATGCAATTTTCTAACTTTCTCACTTATAGTATATTCATTATCAGAGGTTTATACAAGTCATTTTTATAATACATTATCAATCAATTCCTGATAAAATGCCGTATAATCCGTACGATTCTCTTTTATAAACTGTATCGCAGCCGACGGATGGCTGTTCAGAATCCCTGTCATCAGGTACGGGATGTCGTATCCCCATACAACCCCCTCCTGCTTCATCTTTAAAATATGTTTTTCCACAAAAGCCATAATCGCCACTTTATTATACCTCGGATTCCGCAGAAAGCTCAGCAGAAGCTCCATATAACAGTTGCCCGCGCCGCGTCCCATTCCGCTGACCGTCGCGTCGAGATAGCTGACTCCGCGCGAGAGCGCCTCAATCGTATTGGCAAATGCAAGCTGCTGGTTGTTATGTGCATGAATTCCAACCTTCTTTTTATATTTTTCGGCCACGCCCATATACTTGTCGCACAGACGCTCTATCCGCTCCGGATAATATGCCCCGAAGCTGTCCACCAGATAGATGGCATCCGCACAGCTCTGCGCCAGCAGTTCCAGCCCCTCATCCAGCTCCTCATCCGACACTTTTGAGACAGCCATAATATTGATGGTCGTCTCATAGCCCTTTTTCTTTGCATCCTCTAACATCTGAATCGCAGCCGGAATCGTATTGATATAAGTGGCCACACGTACCATATCAATTACGCTGTCCTTGCGGTTTAAAATATCCTTTTTGTAATCCGTTCTCCCGACATCGGCCATAACCGAAATCTTGAGGTCTGTCTTATTATCGCCCACAATTGCACGAATGTCCTTCTCATCACAGAATTTCCACTTGCCGAATTTGGAAGGGTCAAAAATTTCCCTGGAGGCTTTATAGCCAAATTCCATGTAATCTACACCGGCCTTGATATTGGCCAGATACAGATCCTTTACAAATTCATCGCTGAACGCAAAGTTGTTCACCAGTCCGCCGTCTCTCATTGTACAGTCCAGCACCTTGATATCCGGACGGAAGGATATCAGGGTTCCCTGTCGGTTATTTCCCATTTTTCATACCTCAATTCATCTGCAAGTCTCATCCATACGGCTTAAATACCGCATGCACAGTAATCATAGTTCTTTTTCAGAATACTGGATTTTCATCTGTTTGTCAAGACAGCAAAAATGAAAACACACTTTATCCTGCTTTCTTCGCCGCAATCCATTTAAAAAACTTTTCCTTAATCCTCTTCCTCTTTCATATCCTTCATGACACCCTGACGCTTTCTCGCCATCTCATCGCTCTCCAGATATTCATCATACGTTGTAATTTTGTCAATCAGGGCGCCGTTCGGCATAATTTCCATAATGCGGTTCGCCGTTGTCTGCACAAACTGGTGGTCATGTGACGCAAATAAAACCACGCCAGGAAACTTGATTAAACCGTTGTTCAGTGCCGTAATGCTCTCCATGTCCAGATGGTTGGTCGGCTCGTCCAGCATCAGAACATTTGAGCCCAGAATCATCATTTTCGACAGCATCACGCGCACCTTTTCCCCTCCGGACAACACTCTGACCTTCTTTACCCCGTCATCGCCTGCAAAGAGCATTCTGCCAAGGAACCCGCGCACATACGTCGCATCCTTCTCCGGTGAAAACGGCATCAGCCAGTCTACAATCGTATCGTCGCTGTCAAACATCTGCGTATTGTCCTTCGGAAAATAGGACTGCGAGGTCGTCACGCCCCATTTGTACGTTCCTTCGTCTGGCTCCATTTCCCCTGCTAATATTTTAAACAGGGTCGTCTTGGCTAACTCATTGCTTCCCACAAATGCAACCTTGTCATCATGTCCTAAAATAAAGGAAATATTATCTAACACCTTTACACCGTCAATCGTTTTCGATAGTCCCTCCACCTGGAGCACCTCATTTCCAATCTCCCGGTCCGGCCGGAAATCAATGTAAGGATATTTGCGGCTGGACGGTTTAATTTCCTCTAACTGGATTTTTTCCAGCGCTCTTTTTCGCGAAGTCGCCTGCTTGGATTTTGATGCGTTTGCGCTGAATCTGGAAATAAACTCCTGCAGCTCCTTTATTTTTTCTTCCTTTTTCTTATTGGCTTCCTTCATCTGCTTGACCAGCAGCTGGCTGGACTCATACCAGAAGTCATAATTGCCCGTATACAGCTGAATTTTTGCATAATCAATATCGGCAATGTGGGTACATACCTTATTCAGGAAATAACGGTCATGCGACACGACGATTACTGTATTTTCAAAATTGATCAGAAATTCCTCCAGCCAGGCAATGGCGTCTAAGTCCAAATGGTTGGTCGGCTCGTCCAAAAGCAGAATATCCGGATTGCCAAACAATGCCTGTGCCAGCAAAACCTTCACCTTTTCATTGCCGTTCAAATCCGCCATCATGCTGTAATGCAGCTCCGTCTCCACGCCAAGGCCGTTTAAAAGCATGGCGGCGTCCGACTCCGCCTCCCAGCCGTTCATCTCCGCAAATTCCGTCTCCAGCTCGCTGGCGCGGATTCCGTCCTCGTCCGAAAAATCCTCCTTTGCGTACAGCGCATCCTTTTCCTTCATCACCTGATACAGACGTTCATTCCCCATAATGACAGTATCCAGCACCGTATAGGCATCATATTTAAAATGGTCCTGCTGCAGAAAGGAAAGCCTCTGTCCCGGCGTAATGGCAATATCCCCTTTCGTCGACTCTAACTGCCCGGATAATATTTTTAAAAAGGTGGACTTTCCTGCCCCGTTTGCCCCTATCAGGCCGTAGCAGTTTCCTTCCGTAAATTTAATGTTTACATCCTCAAATAATGCTTTTTTTCCGATTCTTAACGTTACATTGTTTGCACTAATCATAGTCTGTTACCCCTTTTTTGTCATAATTATAGCATTCTAATACGATATCTTATCGTAATTTCGTTTATTTTTCAAGTAGTTTTCATGCAAAACAAAACTTTTTATAAATATAAATTTCTCTATTGACATTTTTTTCAATATGTATTATAACAATAGTATGTATTAACTCATTTAATACAGTTAGGACGCGCAATTGCTGCACATTACGATTGCACAATTGCCCCAGACGAATCTCCCTTATGAAAGAAGGTGACCGAATTTGTTCCATTTAAATAACCGGGACAGCCGTCCAATTTATGAAC
>CANOFI010000078.1 GCA_947565255.1 uncultured Lachnospiraceae bacterium | reverse complement strand
CTGAGTATTAATCCGGTGCAAAAAGAGCGGGAACACCTGCTCTTTTTGTTTTTTTGCCACTCTGATTTTAGGGGTTGCGATTTTCTATGTGTTCAATGCGATTGAGAAACAGACGGTTATGATGAATGTATCGGGCTCTACCAGCAGTATTATCCGGCTGATGAATTCTTCCATGTCCGTGATTAGTGTGTTTGTGTCTTTCGTGCTCGGATTTCTCATTATTTATGCAAGTAATTTTCTGATGAAACGCAGAAAAAAGGAATTCGGCATTTATATGATTCTTGGAATGGGAAAGAGCAGGATTGCCAGGATTCTTCTGATTGAAACGTTTATCATCGGAATGGTCTCGCTTGGAGTCGGACTGCTTGTCGGGGTGATTGCCTCACAGGGGATGAGCGTGATTGTTGCCAATATGTTTGAGGCAGATATGACAAAGTTTCAGTTCATTTTATCGGAGCCGGCATTGCTGAAAACCATCGCTTATTTTCTGATGATGTATCTGGTGGTTATGGTATTCAATACGCTGGCCGTGAGCCGTACCAAATTAATTCATCTTTTAAATGCCCGGAAAAAGGGTGAGAAGCAGACCGCAAAAAATCCCGTGCTGTGCCTCATTGTATTTGTGGTATCGGCCGGTGTGCTTGCAAATGCATATTACAACGTCACATCAAATGCGGTGGCGCTGAAAACTGAGGCGCAGGTTGTTGCGCAGATTGTCAAGGGAATTGTGACGACATTTCTCATTTTCTGGTCATTGTCGGGGCTTATGCTGGCCGTAATTTCTAAATGCAAACGGTTTTATTACAGGAAGCTGAACTGTTTTACGGTCAAGGAGCTTGCAAGCCGGATTAATACCACGATATTTTCCGGAAGTATTATCTGTCTTATGCTGTTTGTCACAATCTGTGTGCTGTCGAGCGCCATGTCTGTCAAAAAGTCGATGGATAACAATTTAAAATCGATGGTACCGCTTGACTTAAATCTCGTGATCAATATGAGCGGAGAAGAATCCTCACAGATCCATTCGGTCTCCGAGGTACTGGATGCGGTCCATGTGGATACTTCGAAGTTTTGCGATGTGGTAGAGCTTACTTCCTATTGGGGGGCGCATAAAAGCTTCACAATGGCAGATACCCTGGGAGGGTATCTGGATGCGTATGTGGAAGCACAAAAGCAGAAAGAGGATGTAGAGGAACAGGAACTGAAGGAGTTGATGGACTATGCGCAGTCCGTCCAGGAGGAAATCGTGCGGGTGAGTGATTACAACCGCGCGGCGAGAGCGTACGGAATAAAAGAATATACCCTTGCAGAGGACGAATATATCATGGTTGCCAATTTTGGATCCTCGCTTGAACTGCGCAATGGGGCGCTTGCCGGGAAAACAGCCATCACGCTGGGCGGCAAAACGTATCAGCCGAAGTACGGCAAATGTCAGGAGGGCTATCTGCATATGTCATCCAACCGTACGAATTTTGGATTTATTCTTGTGCCGGACTCTGCAGATTTAAGCGGATTCGAGCCGTACAGCCTATATTATCTCGCCAATTATAAGGCGGATTCAGAAGAGGAGCGCAGTGCATTTTCGAAAATGATCGACAGCGAAGCGTTTCAAAAGCAGCTGAATCCGGAAAATAAAACATGGCCCGCCGTAGACATCGACAGCCGGACACAGATTTATGCGAACAGCATCGGCCTTTCGGCAATGATGGTGTTTATCGGCGTATATCTCGGTGTGATTTTCATGATAGCCAGTGCGGCAATTCTGGCGCTGAAGGAGCTTTCCGAGGCCTCCGATAACCGGGAAAAATACCAGATGCTCAGAAAAATCGGCGTAGATGAGAAAATGCTTCATCGCTCTCTGTTTACGCAGAGTCTTGTGTTTTTCGGCCTTCCGCTTGTCTTTGCCTGCATCCATTCCATTTTTGGCATTCAGTCGTGTGTGTATATATTAGAGACATTCGGGACAACCGGAATTGTGTGGTCGATTCTGGTGACGGCAGGCATGATACTTGCAGTCTATGGCCTGTATTTTATGATTACGTATCTGTGCAGCAGGAGAATGATAAAAGAATAAATGTTTTGTCTGGTTTTTTTTAAAAGATAAGAGGATTTCTATAACTGGGACGAGAAATGATTTGCACCAGGGTTGATAACGTGTTACAATAATTGCATATGAAGTTAAAAGACTGGCCGCGGCGGTCCGGGTAAGACGGGCCACTGCGGAAAGCATGTTATTTGGAGGAAGAAAATGGAGACAATTGACCAGAATAAAATCAGAAACTTTTGCATTATTGCACATATTGACCACGGGAAATCCACGCTGGCGGACCGGATTATTGAGATGACCGGGCTTTTGACGAACCGCGAGATGCAGGCGCAGGTGCTGGATAACATGGAGCTGGAGCGGGAGCGCGGAATTACAATTAAGGCACAGACCGTGCGGATTGTTTATAAAGCCAGGGATGGGGAAGAATACATTTTTAATTTGATTGACACACCCGGACATGTGGATTTTAATTATGAAGTATCCAGAAGTCTTGCGGCATGTGACGGCGCAATCCTGGTGGTAGATGCTGCGCAGGGAATCGAAGCACAGACGCTTGCGAACGTATATCTTGCTCTTGACCATGATCTGGACGTGTTTCCGGTCATCAATAAAATTGACCTTCCAAGTGCAGACCCGCAGCGTGTCATGGATGAGATTGAGGACGTAATTGGAATCGAGGCGCAGGGCGCGCCGTGTATTTCAGCCAAATCCGGTCTGAATGTGGAGGAGGTGCTCGAACAGATTGTGGAAAAAATACCGGCGCCTTCGGGGGATCCGGACGCACCGCTCCAGGCGCTGATTTTTGATTCCCTGTATGATGCGTACAAGGGTGTGATTATTTTCTGCCGTATCAAGGAGGGCACGGTAAAAAAAGGAACAATGATTCGGATGATGGCGACAAAGGCCGAGTTTGAGACGGTGGAGGTCGGATATTTCGGCGCAGGGCAGTTTATTCCGTGCGAGGAGTTAAGCGCGGGCATGGTTGGGTATATTACCGCCAGCATCAAGAATGTAACCGATACCCGGGTGGGCGATACGGTAACCGATAAAAACAATCCGTGCAGCAGTCCGCTTCCGGGCTACAAGAAGGTAAACCCAATGGTTTATTGCGGACTTTACCCGGCGGATGGGGCAAAATACCAGGATTTGCGCGATGCACTGGACAAGCTGCAGCTCAATGACGCGGCGCTTCAGTTTGAACCGGAAACATCGGTTGCGCTTGGATTTGGATTTCGCTGCGGTTTTTTGGGACTGCTTCATCTGGAGGTCATTCAGGAACGGCTGGAGCGGGAGTATAACCTGGATCTGGTGACAACGGCTCCGGGCGTTGTGTACAAGGTGCATAAGACAGACGGAACCTGTATCGAGCTGACCAATCCGTCGAATCTGCCGGACCCGTCGCAGATTGAATATATGGAGGAGCCCATGGTAAAGGCAGAAATCATGGTCACATCCGAATATATCGGGGCAATTATGGATCTCTGTCAGGAGCGGCGCGGAATTTATATCAGCATGGAATACATGGAAGAGACGCGGGCGCTGCTGAAATATGACCTGCCCTTAAATGAAATTATTTATGATTTCTTTGATGCTTTAAAATCACGCTCCCGCGGTTATGCGTCCTTTGATTATGAGATGAAGGGTTACGCGGGGAGCGAGCTTGTGAAGCTGGATATTCTCATCAATAAAGAGGAAGTGGATGCCCTTTCGTTTATCGTACATGCGGAATCTGCATATGAGCGCGGAAGAAAAATGTGCGAAAAGCTAAAAGAAGAAATTCCGAGGCATCTGTTCGAAATCCCGATTCAGGCGGCAATCGGCAGTAAAATTATTGCAAGGGAAACGGTAAAGGCCATGCGAAAGGATGTGCTTGCCAAATGCTATGGCGGCGATATTACGCGTAAGAGAAAGCTTTTGGAAAAACAAAAGGAAGGAAAGAAGCGCATGCGTCAGATTGGAAATGTAGAAATACCGCAGAAGGTATTTATGAGCGTATTAAAATTAGAGGATAAATAAGACAGGAACAGCAGGGTTGTGAAAGTTTTATTCGGAGTGACGAGTTTGGACAATCGATACAAAAATTCCGCTCCAAAACGTTTGGAAGTCGCTGCATTTTTGTATCGATTGTCCAAACTCTGATAGTGAAATAAGAGGTTTGCAAATACTTATATGCATTTCTATAAAAAGAAGGGATGGGGCATAAGATGCAAAAAAAAGAGGGAAATAAAAAATCTCTGGGCATTTATGTTCACATCCCTTTTTGTGTAAAAAAATGCGATTACTGCGATTTTTTGTCACAGACCGGCTCAAAAAATATGCAGGAGCGGTATGTACGAAGACTGCTGTCGGAAATCCGCTGCCACGCGCCGCTGCTTGGCCAATATGAGCCGGACAGTATTTTTATCGGGGGAGGCACGCCTTCCATATTAGAGCCGGCGTGGATTGCACACATTTTGGATGCGCTTTGTCTGGCATGCGGGATAAAAATCAAGGATACCCGGGAGGGGTATATTGATGTGCGGGAAAAATTTCGTTCGGCAGACAGTCCTATAGAAATAACAATCGAGTGTAATCCCGGAACACTGGATCTGGAAAAGCTTTATGTGTACAAAAAAGCGGGTATTAACCGTATAAGCCTCGGTCTGCAGTCGGCAAATGATGCGGAGCTTAAGCTGCTGGGGCGGATTCATACGTGGGAGCAGTTCGTGCAGTCCGCAAATGCTGTGAAAGAAGTATTTGCCAACTGGAATGTGGATTTGATGTCGGCGCTTCCGGGACAAAGTACAGAAAGTTACAGACAATCCCTGGAAAAGGTGCTTGCCCTGGAGCCGCCGCATCTTTCGGCGTACAGCCTGATTGTCGAGGAAGGCACCCCTTTTTATGAGCGGTATGGCGCGGATATGCAGGCCAGGGACAGGGGAGAGCGTCCGGCTGTGCTTCCGTCAGAGGAGGAAGAACGGCGGATGTACGAGATGACAAAGGAATTGCTGTCACGGCATGGATTTTCCCGCTATGAAATATCCAATTATGCCAGAAGCGGATATGAGTGCCGCCATAATCTGCGCTACTGGAGACGCGGGGATTATATCGGATTCGGACTTGGCGCGGCGTCGTGCATGGACAATGTGCGCTGGCACAATACTGAGAATATGGAAGAATACCTGACACAGCCGCATAAAAGACAGGATGTGCAGCATTTGACAGAAAACGAACAGATGGAGGAATGTATGTTTCTGGGGCTCCGCTGCATGAAGGGCGTGGATACGGAGCAATTCTGCAGGCAGTTCGGAAGAACAGTGGAAATGGTGTTTGGAGAGGTGCTTGCGGATTTAGAAAAGAAGGAATTGTTAAAACAAACAGGAAAGTATATACAATTAACACAATTTGGAATCGATGTGAGCAATTATGTGCTCGCACAATTTTTGCTGGAGAAATAAAAATACAGAAAAAATTTTGAATTTTTTGTAACCTTTTGAAAAAAATGCGGTCTATATAGATAACTCGATAGTGCCAATCGAGCCAAAACGATGTGTCTGTCTGAAAATTGTGTTTTGCAGGATATGTGCCTGGATTTGCGCAAATGGATGATAAGACACGTTAAGACAAAGCAAAAATGCCTTGCTTTGTAGAAAAATAAAGAAACAGCGGAAGGAAGGTGTTAGGCGAAATGAATCCGGTGAAAGCGCCGGGCAGAGGTAATGCCCGTTTTCGTGCCTGCCAGGTGCACGAAAATGGCGTTACCATTCAGTGTCGGATAAGAGAGAAAAAGTCTTAAAAGATAGAAAAAGAGGGTACAATCTCATTCACAATATGCTATTATGTATATAAGTCCTGCTGGAGAAAGGGTGACTCTTCATACGGACGGAAGCTGCAGATCTTGTACATAACACAATTTGAGGATAATTTGGATGGAAGACAGAGAGATTATTGAATTGTATTTTGAGCGTTCTGAGCGGGCAATTGAAGAGACGAGCAAAAAGTACGAAGGATATTGTTTTCAGATTGCATACAATATTCTTAATAATCATGAGGATTCGTATGAGTGTCTCAACGATACGTGGCTCAATGTATGGAATGCAATTCCGCCCTCACGTCCCGACCGGCTCTCTTCTTATCTTGGAAAGATTACCAGAAATCTGGCGTTGAACGTGTATCAAAAGGAACACCGTAAAAAACGTGGAGGCGGACAGGTGGATGTTGCATATGAGGAATTGGAGATGGTTCTTTCCGGGGGAAATTTACCGGAGGAGCAGGTGGAGCAGAAATTATTGACAGAATGTATAAACCGGTATTTAGAAACGCTTTCTGTGACAAAGCGTATGGTGTTTGTCGGGCGGTACTGGTATTTTGAAAGCATTGAACAGATTGCCGCTCATATGGGAATCAGCCAGAGCAAAGTAAAGACGACGCTGTTCCGTGTGAGAAAGGGGCTTAGGGAATATCTGGAAAAGGAGGACATATACATATGAACCAGAAATGGAAAGATGCTGTCGGTGACATAGATGAAACATATATAGATGAATATGCCTCCTATACGAAAAAGGCGGTATGGAAGCGCTGGGTTCCTTATGAAATTGCAGCAGCGTGTGCCCTGCTTGCCCTGGTGTTTGGAATATGGAAATTTCAAAGCCGGCAGACCGGACCGAAAAATCAGGGGAATATTATGGCGGAACAGGAAACGCCCTCCTCATTTTTTCCCGAAAAGAAAGCGACAGGCGCGCCCCGGGCAAGTGAGGATGTGGGAGAACCATATCCGTCAGCATCGTTGCAGCCGGCGGAGGAGGCAGTACAGGATAATACAGGGAATACAGTGAATGAAGAACGTGATAATTTGAATAACAGCCAAAACAAGAAGAAAAATGAGAAGCAGCAAAAGAATACGTACCGGGCTGACCGTGACATAACCTGTGAGGAAAATTCAGCCGCGATTTTTCAGCCGGCAGAAGAATCGATACAGCCGGTAATCATTCCGGAGCAAAATCAGCAGTATTCGGCTAAGCCGGAAGAGCTTCCGACACAAAAACCGGAGGAGACGATTGCCTGGAATACGGTAACGGCGATGGCGGAGCCGTATGGAGGGCGTATCCGTAATGTGTTTGATGAAAGTGATACGGAATACGTGCCGACGCAAATACCGGCGCCGAAGATAAGCAGTCCGCCTGAGTTGATGGAACCGGCAGGACCAATGCCAACCGGAGGGAATATTTATCCTGGGTCAGGAAATATGACGGCTGGGAATAACAGTTATGAAAAGGAACAGGCATTGAAGCAGCTGAAAAAGAAGTATGGAGAAGCATGGCTGTTTTATTATGAAAAGGAACAGAAGTTTACGCTTGAACGTGTTCTGCAGCTAATTTCGGAAGAACTGCGCGATGAACTGTATATGAAGCTGCATTCGCAGGACATGACCATATATGTCATTGAGGTGAAGACGGATAAAACAACGCTGCAGCAGGCAGATGCGGAAGATGAGAAGAGCATGTTTGACGTTGGAACAATTGTGTCAAAGGTAAATGGGGTTGAGACATATTTTATGAAGGACAGCTATGGCAAACTGTGCGCCCGGTTTTACAAAGACGGTGTATTGGTGACGGCGTGGTCGGAAAATGGAAAAAAAGAACAAATGTGCGAATTTATTAATCACATGATAAATTAAATTTGCAGATTTTAAAAAATTTTTTTATAAACAAACAAATATTCCTATATGGGAAAACAGCCTGTGCATGATAGATTGGCTGGGAAAAGGAGATTTTATGAAACAGAAATATGTTCGAGGGATATTGGCGTGTGTGCTGGCAGCGGGAATTATCGGGGCAGGTATGCATGCTCCGGCTGCGGCGGATTCCAGGACGGAGGAGGATGCAGCCATCCAGGCAAATGGAAGGACAGAGATACTGGAACAGTCGCGTTTTTATTACCAGAATGAAGACCCGGCTGAGGTCAGGAATGCGAATATTACAGAGGAGGAAGCAAAAGCTGCCAGGGAGGAGCGGCTGATTTCAGAAATTGAGCTTGGCTATGAGCATGGGTGTATTCTTGTATCCTATGACCGTGCACAGGCTGCAGCGATTGCAAAGCAGCTGGGATTGGACAATGAATGGGAACTGTATAAGAAAAACCTCAGGGAAATGGGGGACCAGTCCATAGGGGAAGTGATGTTGTGTGATGAATGGATTCTGTGCAGTGTGTGTCTGAATGAGAACAAGACGGTGACGACCGCGCTTGAACAGTGGAAGCTGGAAGGTATCCAGTATACACAGCCGAATTTTGTCTATACAATACCGGAGGAGCCTGCCCGTCCCATACTCCCGGAAGAACCGGTTCCGGTTAAGCAGCCATTCCGGCTTGACGGCGTTTATCCGGTCTGTGCGGATGATTCCATTGTGCTTGGCTGTGTCCATGAAAATGCGCTTAAGAATACAGCATTCCGCTGGGAATACTGCAAAGTCGGGGAGAGCGAATGGCATCTGCTCAGCGACTGGAATACAAGCGAATGGTGTACCTGGTATCCGGACGCCAATGAAGACTATGTCGTGGTATGCCGGGCCTCCTATTATGGGAACGGAATAACGGATGAACAGATCGTGTGGTGTATATCCCGTCCGCAGATGACAAAACGGATAACCGGGCGGTGTGCCATGCCGACCAGTGACGGTCTGTTAATTGGCTGTACATCCAATGTCAATTCCAGCGATGCAGGGTACCGAACCACCTGCTATATCTGGAGCTGCGAGCAGCAGAAATGGATTGTCCAGGCCGCCTATGACCAGTCAGACTGTGCATGGTATAAGTGTGCCGGCCTTCCAAAGGGAACCTATATTGTATACAACTGCACGGAAAAATATGTCCCTGGGGGCGCTGTACAATTACGTAAATTAAGCTGTGACTATTATCCGATGCAGATATTGTGACAGGCAAAGGAGCAGTCTGTCAGAATGAATATATAACACAGAGCCGTATGAATTCGTTATGGATACATGAATATTGTCCATACATACATAACGAATTCAGCGGCTTTTTCTTTAAACTGACAAAAAATGATTTTTTTTACCAACAACATTGTAGAAGGAGGGAGGATGTGGAACGGGTTTGGAATTAGATAAAATCTGGGAAAAAAATCCGGACAT
>CANOFI010000077.1 GCA_947565255.1 uncultured Lachnospiraceae bacterium | reverse complement strand
GGTATTCATGGATATTGTGGAAAATGCGGATATGGATACGGAGAATGTGGAGCTGGCATCGAATCAGATAAAGTATAATGCATTGGTTGATTGCATTACACAGGAATTTGCGAGATTAAAAAGTGTAATTAAGTAATTGGAGCAGGAGGAATCGATATGGCATTATTTACAGCTTTTGATATCAGTGCTTCCGGTATGAGTGCGCAGAGATACCGGACGGATATTATTTCACAGAACATTGCGAATGTAGATACCACCAGAACAGAGGACGGAAGAGTATACAGAAGAAAGGCTGTGACATTTGCGGAGAAGACAAACACACCGTTTTCTCATGTGCTGGCAAGGGCACAGGGCAGGCATGTGACAGGAAAAGGGGTTAAGGTATCCAGAGTGTATGAGGATACGGAGACAGATGTAAAACTGGTATATGACCCTTCGCATCCAGATGCCAATGAGGATGGGTATGTGACCTATCCGAATGTGGATGTGATAACTGAGATGACCAATATGATAGATGCAACGCGTTCACTGGAGGCAAACATAACAGCGTTTAATGCAAGCAAAGCAATGGCAGTCAAAGGACTGGAAATAGGAAAAGCATCAGGATAATCCGGATAGTTCTAAGAGGTGGGGGAGCATCATAGATGCCACAAGGGAATAGATTTGAGATTGGAAAGGTGGAAATATTGTGACAAATGGGGCATTAAACGGTATTTTAAACAACTATTCTATTTTGGAGGACAGTGTTCCGAAGTTTTCGGAAGTGAAAGACACCTCAGAGGAAAAAGATTTTGCATCAATTTTAAAAAATGCCATTACCGATTCATTACAGGATACGCAGCAGCTGATTGATTTTGCGGAAAAAGGTGAGTTAGAGATGGCAATTGGGAAAGCGGACAATACATATGACTTGATGATTGCCCAGAACAAAGCAAGTATGGCAGTTGCTTATACGGTAGCTGTACGCGACAGACTGTTGGAATCCTACAGAACGATAATGAATATGCAAGTGTAGTCTGTGTGGTAGGGAATGTAAAAAAACGAAGCTAGGAGAGTAACCATGGTCGAAACAATAAAAAGTATTCCAGGCCGGATATTGGAATGGTGGAATAAGTTCGATGCAAAGCGAAAGATGGTTATTGCAAGTTCTGTGGTGGTTGTCATTGTTGCCCTTGTGATATTAGGCGTGGTGCTGACGCGGCCTGCTATGACAGAACTCGTAAACTGTGAGTCGACAAAGGATGCATCGGATATAAAAAGCCTGTTGGAAGCAGAAGGAATAGAGACAGAAGTATCCGATAATGGATTGTTAATAAAAGTAAAAAAGAGTGACTTGTCTGCGGCAAGACTTGCGATGGGTTCGAATGGATATCCGGCGGCTGATTACGACCTGGAAAGTGTTTTTTCAGGCGGCTTCAGTTCAACGGAGGCGGATAAGAAAAAGCGGTATACAGCGTATCTGGAGGAGAAGATTGCCAGTGATCTCTCAACGATGGAAGTAGTGGAATCCGCGAGGGTGACACTGGATATTCCTGTGGAGGACGGAACGATTATTTCCAAAGACCAGGATACTTATGCGAGTGTGACGCTGACACTGAACAATGAGATTGACGATGAAGTGGCAAACAGCATTGCAAAGTTTGTCGCGACAGCGGTTGGCAATAAGACAACGGCGAGCGTGACGATATTAGATTCGAAAGCAAACTTGATTTTTGCCGGGGAAGATACAGATGAAACAGGGATTTCTTCCTCAAAGATGGCTTCTGTAAAGGACAAGTTGGAGAGCCTCGTAAAAAAGAAGGTACGCAATGTCGTTTTGGATACAAAGCAGTATGATTCCGTTACAGTTGCACCGAATCTTGCTGTCAGTACTTCAAATACAACAATCGTTGACAAGCAGTATACCCCCGCCGACGGTCAGGAACAGGGTGTGCTTGATTCCGAAGACCGATATACTTCGAACAGCACGGGTGGTATTGGAGGAACACCGGGAACCGATGCCAATGATGATACAACATATGATATTTTAACTGATGGAACGACGGAGAGTACGGTTGAGGAATACAGCAAGAAGTATCTGCCGAATACAAAAGAAACGACAACCCTGCAGGGAGCAGGTGAGATTGTACTTGACGAGTCCAGTATTTCTGTTGTGGCGACGACCTATGTCTATTATGATGAAGAACAGATGGAGGCGCAGGGACTGCTAAAAGACCAGACATTTGATGAATTTATGGCTGAAAATGATGAAAAGAGAGAAGCAGAAGTAGACGATGGCATGTATCGGCTGGTTCAGAGTGCAACGGGAATCACGAGAGATAATATTACGATTCTCTCCTATGAGATTCCGTTTTTCCAGGCTAAGCCGGAGAGCACTCTGCCATATACAACGATTCTTACGATTGTAATGCTTGTTTTGGTTCTTGGACTTCTTGGATTTATTGTGTTCAAGGGAACCAGAACGGTTGCTGTAGAGGAAGTGGTACCGGAGATGTCTGTGGAAGAATTGCTTGCTTCAACGAATGAAGAAGCGTTAGATGACATAAGTTATGATGATAAATCAGAAGTCAGAAAGATGATTGAGAAGTTTGTAGATGAAAATCCTGCAGCAGTTGCTCAATTATTGAGAAATTGGCTGAATGACGATTGGGAGTGATGTGAAATGGCTGGTGAACAATATACCGGGGTACAAAAAGCTGCAATCCTTCTCATTGCATTAGGACCTGAGAAGTCAGCGACAATATTTAAAGAATTAAAAGAAGAAGAAATCGAAGAACTGACGCTTGTAATTGCCAATATCAGGAGCGTTTCCCCATCTGTAAAAGAACAGATTTTAAATGAATTCTACGAGGTATGTCTGGCACAGCAGTATATTGCAGAGGGTGGTATTGCCTATGCAAAAGAGCTGCTTGAAAAGGCGCTTGGTCAGGAGAAGGCAATGGATGTAATCGGCAAGCTGACTGCATCCTTACAGGTACGTCCGTTCGAGTTTATCCGCAAAACAGATGCATCACAGCTTCTGAACTTTATTCAGGATGAGCACCCGCAGACTATCGCGCTTATTTTATCGTATTTGTCGCCGAGTCAGGCTGCAAGTATTGTCAGCACCATTCCGCCGAATAAGCAGGCGGATGTTGCAAAACGTATTGCGCAGATGGACCGTACCTCGCCGGATGTAATCAAAGAGGTGGAGAAAATTTTAGAGAAAAAGCTCGCCTCCATTGTAAATCAGGATTACACAATTATCGGCGGCGTGGATGCGATTGTCGAGATTTTGAATACGGTAGACCGCGGTACAGAAAAGTATATTATGGAGAATCTGGAAATCGACGAACCGGAACTTGCCGAAGAAATCCGCAAAAAGATGTTTGTGTTCGAAGATATTCTTATACTGGACGACCGCGCCATACAGCGTGTGTTGCGCGATGTGGAGAACAATGACCTGGCTATTGCACTAAAGGGTGCGAACGAAGAGGTTCAGAATGTAATCTTTAACAACCAGTCTAAGCGTCTGGCAACGATGATTAAGGAAGATATGGAATTTATGGGTCCTGTCCGCATGAAGGATGTGGAAGAAGCGCAGCAGAAGATTGTGAATATTATTCGTAAACTGGAGGATTCCGGAGAAATTGTTATTTCCAGAGGTGGAGGTGACGAGATCGTTGGATAATCTTGTAAAGTTTAATTGTGTTGTGCGGGAAGAGAATACGAGAATTATAGACTCGGATGAACTGGTTGCAGAAAAAATTAAGGAACTGTCTGATGTCAGTAATTATGTAGAAGGCGAAGATTACGACGATGAATTTTCTGAAAATCTTTCCAAAGATAAAGTAGAGCGGTTGCTGGTAGACCGCGAAGAAGCCCTGCTGAGCGACGCGAATGAACAGGCGGAAATGATTCTTGGCAACGCGCAGGCAGAGGCGAGAATGATTGTTGAAAACGCCCGCAAAGAAGGCGAAAGTATGAAAATACAGAGTTATGCCAAGGGCGAGAAAAAAGGATACGAGGAAGGCTTTGAAAAAGGACTCAGTCAGGTAGAGGGCCAGAAGAAGGAGCTTGCTTTAAAAAAGGAACAATTAGAACAGCAATATCAAAAACAGCTAAACGAAATGGAACCGGTGTTAGTAGATGCCCTGATTGATATATTTGAAAGTGCATTTGCCATTCAGTTTGCAGAAAAAAGAGATTTTATCATGCACATGCTGCAAAGCGCCCTCAGCAAAATTGAAAACAGCAAAGAATATCTTCTCCGGGTATCCAGGGATGATTATCCGGTTTTACAGGAACAGAAAGAAAAGATACGACAAGAGCTTCCCAAAAGTGCAACGGTAGAGGTAGTGGAAGACCTGACCCTGTCGAAGAACCAGTGTCTGATTGAAACAGACGGCGGATTATTCGACTGCAGTCTGGATACACAGTTAGACAGTCTGATTCGTGATTTGCGAATGCTTTCTAGTATGTAACAGACAGGACAGCTACGGTGAACAGACGAGCTTTGCAGAACAAACCAGTATAACTGTTGGAAAGTGAGAGAAAAGTGGCGGCAATTAATTTGAATAAATATTACAATTTAAGAGACAAGACTTTTTTTAGAAAACTTGGTAGAGTAGTCAAGGTCGTCGGACTGACAATAGAATCCGTGGGACCAGACGCCAAGCTGAATGATTTGTGTCAGATACAGGTGGATGGAGAGGAACCTGTGTTAGCAGAGGTTGTCGGATTTAAAGAAAAAAGAGTTTTATTAATGCCATTTGAAAATGTAGAGGGCGTGGGCTCCGGATGTGTTGTTGAGAATATGGGGCATCCGCTGACTGTGCCGGTTGGCGAGGAATTGTTGGGTCAGACACTCGATGGGATTGGACGTCCTAATGAGGTTTTTGAGGAGCCTCTTCGTTTTCAGTATCCGGTAGAGGCACCGCCGCCCGACCCGATGAAGAGGGATATTATTAATCAGGTACTTCCTTTAGGAGTCAAAGCGGTAGATGGGTTGATTACCGTTGGGAAAGGCCAGAGAATTGGGATTTTTGCGGGCAGCGGCGTTGGAAAGAGTACGCTGTTGGGAATGTTTGCCCGTAATACAAAGGCAGATATTAATGTCATTGCACTGATTGGTGAGCGTGGACGGGAAGTCCGCGAATTTATTGAAAGAGATTTGGGCGAGGAAGGAATGCGCCGTTCTGTGGTTGTAGTGGCAACTTCAGACAAACCTGCCTTGATACGAAATAAGGCGGCAAAGACAGCTACAGCGATTGCGGAGTATTTCAGGGACCAGGGGAAAGATGTGCTTCTTATGATGGATTCCCTCACCCGTTTTTCCATGGCACAAAGAGAGATTGGCCTGGCTTCCGGTGAGCCTCCGGTAACGCGGGGGTATCCGCCCAGTGTATATTCAGAGATGCCGAAATTGCTGGAGCGTGCCGGGAATTCAGATGTCGGTTCCATTACAGGCCTTTATACGGTGCTTGTCGATGGAGACGATTTTAATGAACCTATTACGGATACGGCGCGCAGCATACTGGACGGACATATTATGCTGTCCAGAAAGCTTGGACATAAAAATCATTATCCTGCAATCGACGTTTTGCAGAGCATTTCCCGTGTAATGAATCAAATTACAGACCGGGAGCATAAAATATTTGCCGGAAAGCTGAAAAATGTTCTGGCAACCTATAACGAGGCGGAGGATTTGATTAATATCGGCGCCTACAAGGCAGGCTCAAATCCGAATATTGATTATGCCATCAGCAAGATTGACCAGATTAATGCCTTCCTGAAACAGGAAATCGAACAAAAGTTCACATATGAAGAAATTGTCAGGCTGCTGCAGGAAATTTTTATGGATTAGAAAACATATAAACTCTTTTCAGAGGAGTGAAGGAAATGGCTAAATTTGCATATAATATGCAAAGTATTTTAAATATTAAGTACAAAATGGAAACCCAGGAAAAAATTGCCTACGCGAATGCCCAGGCGAAGCTTCGTCAGGAAGAGGAAAAATTGCGAAGATTCAGGGAGCGGAGGAATTTTTATGAGAATAAAATGCGCGGCAGCATGGAAATTTCGATTGATGTCAGGGAATTATATGAATGCAACCAGGGCATTGAACTGATGAAGGAAGCGATCAGGGAACAGAAAAAAGAAGTCGCCCGGGCGCAGGCAGATGTGGATAAGGCGCATGAACGGCTGAATGAGGTTGTGAAGGAACGAAAGACTCATGAAAAGCTTAAGGAGAATGCATTAGAGGAGTTTATGGCAGAACTGAACGCGCAGGAAAGCAAAGAAATTGATGAATTAGTAAGTTATAATTATGCGTCAGCTACATAGATATAGTAGTGTTTACGTACAGGCGGAGTAGGAGGTCCGGATCATGGCGAAAAAGGATAATTACGAAGTAGTGGATGAAGAGGAAAAAGAAGGCGGAAGTAAGTTGGCGACAGTGCTGATTACCCTGATAATTATTTTGATCTGGCTTGCGATTCTTGTCCTGTGTATTAAGTGGGATGTGGGTGGATTCGGTTCGGAGGTGCTGCAGCCGGTTTTGAAGGATGTACCGGTGCTGAACAAGATTCTGCCGGATACAAAAGAAGAAGGAATTGTTGAAGATGAAAAGTACCCATATGCAACTCTGAGTGAGGCAGTTTCTAAAATAAAAGAGTTAGAAGGACAATTAAAAAAAGAAAAAGAGGCCAACGAGGCCAACAATGGACAAGTGTCCCAGCTGCAGTCGGAGGTTGCCAGACTGAAGAAGTTTGAGGAGGAGCAGACTGCATTTTTACAGGAAAAAGAGGATTTTTATAATCAGGTTGTCTATGCAGACAATGCTCCGGATATTGAAGAATATAAAGCATACTATGAAAGCATTGACCCTGAAAATGCTGAGAATTTGTATAAGCAGGTTGTTCAGGACATACAGAATAAAGAGCAGATTGAGGAATGGGCCAAGGCGTACAGCGCCATGAAGCCAAAAGAGGCAGCCGCTATTTTTGAAGCGATGACAGATAATCTTGAACTGGCGGCCAAGATTTTACAGGCAATGGGTTCCGATGCCAGAGGCCTGATTTTAGGAGCCATGAAATCAGATGTCGCGGCGCAGATTACAAAGATTATGGAGCCATAAGAAGGCATGGTTGTGCCGTAAAAAGGGGTCTTATGGGAGAATCTCCCTTAAGATAAAGAAAATATGCTGAAAGGCATATGAAAAATAAGAAGGAAAGGAGGAAAAAAGGTGGCAGGAAGAATTAATGACGTTTCTACGGATGTTATGTCTTATGCGATTAATACCATGAAGGAAGGGAAAGAAAAAAAAGCACAGGAAGCATTTTTTTCCGTACTGAATTCCGCGGTAAAGACGGAACAGGACAGTGCACTGAAAAAGGTATCAGCTACTGCCGGCAGGGAAAAGAAGGAATCGGCTGCAGGCGAGCGTATGCCTGAAAAAGAGACAGTGGACCAGACAGCAGAGAATCATACACCAAAAGACAATTCTGTCGTAAAGGATGCAAAAGGGACAAATGAAACTGTTTCCAAAGCAGAGGACAATGTATCCAAAACAGATATGGAAGAGGCAGAAGAATTTGTGGAAGCTGTCTGTGAAGAGCTTGGGCTGACAAAGGAAGAATTATTCCAGCAGTTTGGACAATTTGCAGATGCCATTGCAGCGCTGTTAATGGAGCAGTTTGGAGTTACCAGACAGCAGGTAGATGCAGTGTTAGAAACATTAGGTCTGGAAGTGACGGATCTGCTGGATACCAAAAATCTGATGGAAGCAGTTGTCATGCTTACCGGAGCAGAGGATATTTCTGCGGTTCTTACAGATGAGAATCTTTATGCACAGATTCAGGAAGTAAAGGCCGGCATGGAAGAACTTTTGCAGGAAGGTATGGCAGAGACGCCGATGCGTGCGGAAACACTGCAGATATTGGAGAAGAGCATACAGACGCTGGATGCTGAGGTGCCAAAGGCTCCGGAGACTGAGAATGCTTCACAGAAAATTCAGCCGCAGGAGAGAGTGGAAATACAGACGTTGGATACGTCTTCGGATGAGAATGCTCTGCCGGTCATGGAAATCGAGACGGATAAGCCAAAGGAGAATACCGGTCAGGAGAGCGGACAGCAGCATTTGTCCGGTCAGGAGGCATTTACACAATTTACATCGCGTCTGGCTGAGCATGTAGCGCGGGCGGACGGTGAGATGCCAGTTACGACATTTGCACAGGCGGAACAGATGGAAGCCATTGCCCGTCAGGTGACAGATTATGTGAGACTGCAGGTACAGGCAGATACGACCAGTCTGGAGATGCAGCTTCATCCGGAAAGCTATGGCAAGCTGAATCTTCATGTTTCTGTAAGAGAGGGCGTTGTAACGGCACAGCTTGCGGTGGAGAATGAAATGGTTCGCCAGGCATTGGAGACGCAGGTGGTTCAGCTCCGTGAGGAGATGGAAGAACGAGGCCTGATTGTGGACGCGGTGGAAGTTACGATTGCAAGCCATGAATTCGAGCGGAATCTGGAACAGGACAGACAGGCGGACGAAGGACAGCAGGCTGGCGACGGCTCCAGAAGAAACATTGATTTGAACAACGAGAGTCTTTCACTCGAAGAAATGATGGAAATGTCCGAAGCAGAAAGTCTGGCACGAAAGATGATGTTAGAAAACGGCGGCACCGTTGATTACAGCGCATAGCATAAAATTACAGGTTATAGCACAAAATTGCAGATTCAGCATAAAAATAACAGGAAAGGAGAGAAGACAATGGCATATTCAAATATGGCAGTCATAGAAGATGGAAAAGTCAAAGATACTTCTGCAGCGAAGGAATCAGACAGTGTAAAGAACAGAAAGGTTGAAAATTCGCTGGACAAAGAGGCGTTTTTAAAATTGCTGGTTGCACAGATGCAGTATCAGGATCCGTTAGAACCAACATCAAACACGGAATATGTTTCCCAGCTGGCAACGTTTTCAGAATTAGAAGCCATGACGAATTTAAACGAGTCCATGTCGATTACAAGGGCCTCACAGCTGGTTGGAAAGAAGGTATCGGTTGAGACAACATCTGCGACAACCGGTGAAACGACTTATGCAGAGGGTACCGTGGACTACGTCAGGGTAGAAAATGGAAAGGCATACCTCGTAATCAAGGATAAGCCCTATCCGATTGAAGATCTTCTGGATGTGATGGACGATGCTTACTGGGAAACATATTCCGTGTTTGATGTTGGTTCTAACGGATCCTGAT
>CANOFI010000076.1 GCA_947565255.1 uncultured Lachnospiraceae bacterium | reverse complement strand
TGCTGTTTACAACAGGAGCCTCCCCTGATTCAACCTCACTATTAACCAGTTTCAATATATACTTTTACCCTTCCATCCGGCAGCATTTCTGAATGGGTAATCTCCGTATCATCATTTAGTGTTGCATATGGATACATCATATTGTCAATCCTCTCTTTCCATAAATCAATTCATTCAATCTTTCATTATCCTTCTGGCTATTTTACTGGATTATACCATGTGCTTCACACATAGTATACTCCGCAGGATGTCCACTCCGCTTCGCTCCGGGACGGTATAATATCTTTCAATATTATACCATGTGCTTCACACATGGCAAGTCGGAACTTTGTTCCTCCTGATGCACACTCGCTCCGCTCTGCGCCGGTATAATATCTTTCGATATTATACCATAATCATTATCAACTTTCTACACTTTACACCAAAAAATAAAGCATACCAGACTTTTACATCCAGTATACCTATATTCTATAAACTCGTCCAGCAAAACGATATTCCAATTTTATCAGGAATCAACGGCATAAAATAACCTTTTATTATCCAGGCGCCAAAATAAGCCCACTCCGTCTACTTCATCTATATGCCACCCATGCATCATTTGCACTCGCCACAGAAATACACTTAATCAGCGTTTCCACACTCTGCTGTTCATTCGGTTCCAAAAACACCTGCGAACCGCCCATGCTTGCGGCGTGCTCACTGGTTGTCACCGTATCCTCTAATTTGATTTTTTTCTCCTTGAGTGCATCGAAAATTAAAATCAGTGTCATTATTTTGGTAATGCTCGCCGGACGAAGCTGTTCATGGGAAGCCTTTTCATAAATAACCGTTCCTGTTGACTGTTCCATCAAAACAACCGACGGCGCTTCCACACTAACTGCCTCACCGCTGCCGCTCTGCGCCTCTTCTGCCGTCTGTCCATAGCAAACATATGTTCTATTTAAAACCGACATTCCTGCAAAAAATACACAGACCGCCAAAAAAACTGCGACTGTTTTACGCCACATTGTATCACCCCATTTATCTATCTGTACAGTATAGTATAAATCCGCACAAAATAGACCTGGTGTACTGACACATTTATAATCAGGCAAACCTACTTGTCTGTTTGCCTATCTGCCGCGTAGTTTTACCAGATATAAATGTGTCAGCACGCTAGATAAAGCGCGTTCATTTATAAAACAGCCGCATCAAATTCATACCCTTATAATTTGGTATATCCCATCAGGCTTGCATCTACCTCCTTCGCCGCCTCGCGGCCCTCCCTGATGGCCCATACAACTAAGGACTGTCCTCTGTGCATATCGCCGGCAGCAAATACATTTTTTACATTGGTGCTGTATTTTCCGGCTTCCGTTTTCACATTTGTCCGCTCGTTGACTTCCACTCCAAAGGCTTTCGTCACATATTGCTGGCTTCCAAGAAATCCGGCGGCAATCAGCACAAGGTCAGCTTTGATGACCTCTTCGCTGCCCTCGACTTCTACCATCATGAACCGCCCGGTTTTTTCATCCTTTTTGCTCTCCAGCCTGACAATTTTCGCCTGCTTCACATTCCCGTTTTTATCCTTGATAAATTCTTTTACGGTTGTCTGATAAATGCGCGGGTCTGCGCCAAACAGTTCGATTGCCTCCTCCTGGCCGTAATCCGTTTTGCAGACTCTCGGCCAGACCGGCCACGGATTATTTTCTGTCCTTGTGTCCGGAAGCTTCGGCATCATTTCCAGCTGGACAACGCTTGCCGCCTTAAGGCGAATCGCCGTTCCCACACAGTCATTTCCGGTATCTCCGCCGCCGATGACGACCACATGCTTCCCCTGTGCGGAAATGAATTTTTTATCTTCAAACCCGGAATCCAGAAGGCTCTTCGTCGTTGCCTTTAAAAAATCAACCGCAAAATAAATTCCCTTTGCATCCCTTCCCGGAACGTTGATATCTCTTGGATTTGAAGAACCGCAGGCAAGCACGACCCGGTCATATTTTTTTAAAATATCCGATGCCTTATAGTTTTCGCCCACGTTGGCGTTTGTCACGAACGTAACCCCTTCTTCCTTCATAATGGAAACCTTGCGCTCTACGACGGATTTATCCAGCTTCATATTTGGAATCCCATACATCAAAAGCCCGCCGATGCGGTCATTTCTCTCAAACACCGTCACCGAATGGCCGCGCTTGTTTAACTGGTCGGCGGCGGCAAGGCCGGACGGGCCGGACCCGATGACTGCCACTGCTTTTCCGGTGCGTACCTTCGGCGGGCATGCCCTGGCATAACCCTTTTCGTATGCATGTTCAATAATTGCATGCTCATTTTCCTTTGTACAGACCGCCTCGCCGTTCAGACCGCAGGTACAGGCAGCCTCACAGAGAGCCGGACATACCCTGGATGTAAACTCCGGAAAATTATTTGTTTTCTTTAAACGGTGGTAGGCCTGCTCCCAGTTTCCCATATATACCAAATCGTTCCACTCGGGCACCAGATTGTTTAAAGGGCATCCGCTTGCCATTCCGTCTAACATCATGCCGGACTGGCAGAAAGGCACACCGCACTCCATGCAGCGCGCCGCCTGCTGCCGCTGTTCCTCCAAAGGCAGAGCCACATGAAATTCATCAAAATTTTTAATTCTCGTTCTGGGCGCTGCCGTCTTGCTGGTTTTTCTTTCATATTCCATAAATCCTGTTGGTTTTCCCATGTCTTTCTGCCTCCTATTTATTTTTATTCGCATAAAATGCTTCAATCTGCGCCTGTTCGCTGCTGAGTCCTTTTTCCTCCATCTGCACGATGGCGTTCTGCATCCGTTTGTAGTCATGCGGAATGACCTTTTTAAATTTGGGCAGATATTCTTTGAAGTTCTCTAAAATTTCTTTTCCTTTTTCCGAATTGGTATAGGCAACGTGTTCCTTTATCATTTCCTTTAATTCCAGAACATCGTATTTGGAAGTCATCTCTTCCAGAGAAACCATTTCCTTGTTCAGCTTTGTGTAGAAGTCGTTGTCTTCATCCAGCACATAGGCAATTCCGCCGCTCATGCCGGCCGCAAAGTTCTTTCCGGTCTTTCCAAGTACCGCAACGCGGCCTCCTGTCATATATTCACAGCCGTGCTCCCCGACGCCTTCCACAACTGCCGTTGCACCGGAATTGCGCACACAGAAGCGTTCGCCCGCCACACCGTTGATATAGGCGGTTCCGCTTGTTGCGCCGTACAGCGCTACATTTCCGATAATAATGTTTTCATCCTGCTTAAATAGTACGCCGGTCGGCGGATATACGACAAGACGTCCGCCGGACAGTCCTTTTCCAAAATAATCATTGCTGTCACCAATCAGCTCCAGTGTAAGACCTTTCGGTATAAATGCCCCAAAGCTCTGCCCGCCGGCGCCGGTGCACTGTACCGTAAATGTTCCGTCCTCCAGCGTATCCTTGTAGCGTCTTGTAATCTCTGCACCGAACAGCGTTCCAAAGGTACGGTCTGTGTTCGTCACGTCTAACCGGATGCTTTTCCTCTGCCCCGTTGCCAGGGCATCCTTAAATTTTTTCAGAAGAATTTTTTCATCCTTTGTCTTTTCGAGTCCAAAATCATAGGCCTGCTTTGGATCAAACGTAACCTTTTTTTCTTTCGCATACGGATTGTTGAGTATTCCGGACAAATCGACCTTCCTGTGTTTTTCACAGGCCGCGTCTTCCCTTCTTTTCAGCAGATCCGTACGCCCAACCAGTTCGTTTACCGTGCGGACGCCGAGTTTTGCCATATACTCGCGCAATTCCTGCGCAATAAATTTCATAAAGTTCATGACATATTCCGGCCTGCCCTTAAATTTTTTGCGAAGCTCCGGATTCTGGGTTGCAACACCGACCGGACAGGTATCCAGATTACATACCCGCATCATGACGCATCCCATCGTCACTAACGGAGCGGTTGCAAATCCATACTCCTCCGCGCCGAGCATGGCTGCGACGGCCACGTCGCGGCCGCTCATCAGCTTTCCGTCTGTTTCGATGACCACCTTATTGCGAAGCCCGTTCTGGATAAGCGTCTGATGCGTTTCCGCAAGCCCCAGCTCCCACGGAAGCCCTGCATTGTGGATGGAGCTTCTCGGAGCCGCTCCGGTACCACCGTCATAACCGGAAATCAGCACCACCTGCGCGCCCGCTTTTGCAACGCCGGCTGCAACCGTTCCCACGCCGGCCTCCGATACCAGCTTTACAGAAATTCTGGCGTTTTTATTTGCATTTTTACAGTCGTAAATCAATTGCGCCAAATCTTCAATGGAATAAATATCATGGTGCGGCGGCGGTGAAATCAGTCCGACTCCCGGCGTCGCATGTCTTGTTTTTGCAATCCACGGGTATACCTTTCCTGCCGGAAGATGACCGCCCTCGCCCGGCTTTGCGCCCTGCGCCATCTTAATCTGAATTTCTTTTGCGCTGACAAGGTAACGGCTGGTCACTCCAAAGCGTCCGGAAGCCACCTGCTTTATAGCAGAACATTTGTTCTCTCCATCCCGGCCGCCCTCTAAGCGTTCCAGGCTCTCACCGCCCTCGCCGCTATTGGATTTCCCGTGCAGACGGTTCATGGCAATGGCCAGCGTTTCATGCGCCTCCTGCGAAATCGAACCGTAGGACATCGCGCCGGTCTTAAAGCGTTTTACAATGGAATCTGTGCTCTCCACTTCCTCAATCGGAACACCTTTTTTCGGATAGTTAAAATCCATTAACCCCCGCAGATTGCCGGTACTGCTCTGTTTATTGACAAGCTCAGTATATTGTTTGAACAAATCGTAATCTCCACGCCTTGTCGCTTCCTGCAGCAAATGAATTGTCTGCGGATTGTACATATGCTCCTCCGCGCCACTTCTCATTTTATGGCTGCCCGTGCTGTCCAGCGTCAAATCCACATCAAGTCCCAGCGGGTCAAAGGCCTCGGAATGCTGTTCATTGACCTGCTGCTCAATATCCGGTAACGTAATTCCGCCAATCCGGCTGACCGTGTTTGTAAAATATTCGTCAATGACGCTCTGGTCAATGCCGATGGCCTCAAAAATCTGCGCTCCCTGATAAGACTGGATTGTAGAAATGCCCATCTTTGAGGCAATCTTTACAATGCCATGCAAAATTGCATGGGTATAATCCTCCACCGCTGCATAATAATCCTTATCCAGCATATTGTCGTCTATCAGCCTGCGGATGCTGTCCAGCGCCAGATACGGGTTCACCGCACAGGCTCCGTATCCAAGCAGCGTTGCAAAATGATGGACTTCCCTTGGCTCACCGCTCTCGAGAATAATCGAGACGGATGTGCTTTTCTTTGTGCGGATCAAATACTGGTGCAGGGCGGAAACCGCTAAAAGAGACGGAATTGCCACATGGTTTTCGTCCACGCCCCTGTCGGACAATATAACAATGTTGGTCCCCTCTCTGTATGCCCGGTCCACTTCCACGAACAATTGTTCGATTGCCTTTTTTAGGCTTGTATTTTTATAATACGTAATTGGGATTTCCTCCACACGGAACCCTTCTTCTTTCATGTATTTAATTTTTAACATATCCGTATTGGTCAGAATCGGATTGGATACACGCAGCCTCTTACAGTTTTCGGCATTCTGCTCCAGCACATTTCCCTCCGAACCGATATAGACATTTGTGGATGTCACAACCTTCTCGCGAATGGCGTCAATCGGCGGATTGGTTACCTGGGCAAACAGCTGCTTAAAGCAGTTAAACAACGGCTGTCTTACTCTGGACAATACCGGTATCGGCACGTCAATTCCCATAGCCGCAATGGCCTCGCCACCGTTCTTTGCCATCGGCAGAATGGAGGTCTTAAATTCCTCATAGGTATATCCAAATGCCTTCTGAATTCTGGCAAGCTCCTCGCCTCTGTACTCCTGCGGGCGTTTATTCGGAATCTTTAAATGCTGCAGGGTGATGAGATTGCGGTCTAACCATTCCCCGTAAGGATGCCGGCCCGCATAATCCTCTTTCAACTCACTGTCACCGATTACTTTGCCGTTCACCGTGTCTACCAGCAACATTTTTCCGGGCCGTAACCGTTCTTTTACCACAATCCTGGTAGGGTCAATGTCCAATACCCCCACCTCGGAGGAAAGAATCAGATTATCATCATCGGTAATGTAATATCTTGAGGGCCTCAGTCCGTTTCTGTCCAGTATCGCCCCCATCAAGTCTCCGTCGCTGTACAGAATGGAAGCCGGTCCGTCCCACGGCTCCATCAGAGTGGAATAATAGCTGTAAAAATCCCTTCTTTTCTGTGATATGGTCTTGTGGCTTACCCACGGCTCCGGAATGGTTACCATGACCGCTAAAGGAAGCTCCATCCCGCTCATCACCAAAAATTCCAGCGTATTGTCCAGCATGGCGGAGTCTGAGCCCTGCGCGTTGACAACAGGCAGCACCTTTGTAAATTCATGCTTTAAATGCTCCGATTCCATTTTTTCCTCACGGGCAAGCATCCTGTCCGCATTTCCGCGAATCGTATTAATCTCACCGTTGTGCACAATAAAGCGGTTTGGATGCGCCCGCTCCCAACTTGGATTGGTATTCGTGCTGAAACGGGAGTGCACCAGCGCAATGGCTGATTCGTAGTCCCTGCTCTGCAAATCTTCAAAAAACAGCCTCAGCTGCCCTACCAGAAACATTCCCTTGTATACAATCGTCCTGCTTGACAACGACACCACATATGTCTCCTCATTGGACTTTTCAAATACTCTTCTTACAATGTAAAGCCTGCGGTCAAACTCCAGTCCCTTCTCACAATTTTTCGGCTTCTCTATAAATGCCTGAACAATGTGGGGCATGCACTCCAGCGCTTTTTGTCCGAGCACCCCCGGCACTGTCGGCACCTCTCTCCAGCCGAGAAACTCCAGCCCTTCCTTCTTCACAATGATTTCAAACATTTTTTTTGCCTGGTTCCTCTTGAATTCATCCTGCGGGAAAAAAAACATGCCGATACCGTACTCCCGCTCCTTCCCCAATGAAATTCCTGCCTCTTTTCCTGCCCTGGAAAAAAACTTATGGGATATCTGTAAAAGAATCCCGACGCCGTCTCCTGTTTTGCCTTCCGCATCCTTACCGGCCCTGTGCTCTAAATTTTCTACAATTTTCAGTGCATTTTCAACTGTTTCATGGCTTTTGATACCCTTGATATTTACAACGGCACCGATACCACAATTGTCATGCTCAAATCTCGGATCATACAAGCCTGTCTGTCTGCTCTTCTTTTCCATGTGACACCTTCCCTTTCTGTCTCATCGTGCTGACCGCAATCCGGTCACAGATTATGTAACCCCAAAGCGTCCGTTTCTGCCTCCGGAAATCTTTGTCATGATAGATCATACACCCGTTTTTATTGTTTGTAAATAACACTTTCGGTTTTTTACCCTCTTTATTGTCAGATAATAAGTGAATAACCAGTTTTTATATATATTATCTGATAATTTGTAAGTAGTACCCCATATTTTTATGTATGTAAAAACAATTTTGCGTCATTTTACTTTTTTTAATTTGTTTATTTTTTTAATATTATCAATTAATTCTGCTGCTTTTTTTAATTGTCTTACAATTCAAATACTACTTTTTAATTATTTTCTTATACGTAATGCTTACTTTTCCCTTAACCTGCATACCGCCATCAACAGATCCAACGGCCTTATTTCCTCCAGCCACAATTCATACTTATGTGTATGGGACAGCACTGTATCCACAGTATCCGCAAACATCCCATCCACCGCCTGCTCGCACCGTATCCGCAAATCGATACTCCCCTGCTCCATTTCAGTTATCAGGCGTTCCATCTCATAAGCAAGACTGTGCATCTGCCCTTTTCCGATGATTGCCGTCATTTTTGTAATGTCCGCGGTATCCTCATCGAACCGGATATAGCCGGCCGGCATAATTTCAACACACCAGCTCCCTATCCCATCCGTCTGCCTGTTTTCCTGCCGCAGATATTTTTCCTTCATCCATGCATGGTTATCCCCAATCGCCGTATGGTTTTCATTTCCCGCACCCAAAATACCCGGAAGCATCCCTGCCTCCTTCGTCCTGTCCCTGCACACATAATTTTCCATCAGCAAAACCCGGTCTGCATATTTCAGGTATTCGCTGCTTCCGCCAATGACTAAAACCGTAGATATCCCACGGCTTTTTAATTCCTTTACCCGGTCTGTGAATGGGATAATCGGCTCATCCACCACCAGCCTTCTCATGTTGGCATCCCTTATCATGAAGTTCGTCGCGCTTGTGTCTTCATCAATGAGCAGCAGACGGCTTCCCCCATAAACTGCCTCCACGATGCCCGCCGCCTGCGACAGACTGCCGCTCGCATGCGGTGTGGAAAAATCATGCACACCGCCATGTGCATTTTCATGCCCTGTGGACAAACCATGAGCGGAAACGGCAGTCTTACCGGGAATATAAGAAAAAAACGGGGAGATGTCGTCATGGCTTACCCACCTTCCATCCTCCGCATAAATCTTGCATGTGCTCTCATCCGTAATCACATATTCCCTGCCATCGCCGCTCACATGGTTATAAATTCCCATTTCCAGACTGTCTAACAGTGTGCTCTTACCCGAATAGCCTCCTCCGGTAATGACCGTAATTCCCTTTTTCAGCCCCATGCCTGTAAAAGCGCTTCCGTCAGGGAGCACAATCCGAAGCTGCATCCCCTCCGGGGAGACAAACGGCACAGCACCTTCCATCGGTCCATCCCCGCCATTTTTTCTTGGCAAAATGCTTCCGTTAGCGATGAAACCGGCAAGGTTCTTCCTCCTTAGAAATTCCCTGATCCCAAGTTGGTGAACATATGTTTGAATATGTGCTGTCAACGCTTTCTTATCCATTTGCGCCATTTTATCCCCCACCAGATTCAGCAGCGCCTTCACTGCCTTAAACCCGCTCTTCCCATTGAGCCAGACGCCATTTATCAACGGCATCCGCACATGGATACGGAGCCGGAAGGCCCTCCTGTGTGCCATATAAATACAGCCGTTTCGCCTTTGTACGACCGCATTTACCGGCTGCATGGAAAATTCCGGCTTTTCACGCGTATCCTTATGTGTATTCTCATATCCGTCCGACAACTGATTTACTGCTGCCGATATCAGCCGCAGCAAATAATCCTCATAAGCCGTGGCATATGGAGCAAGCGGCAAACCGCACGAAAGCTCCCCTTCCGACACATATACAAACAATACCAGCTGCTGCGGCGTCCGATAATCCGTACCTGCAAACTGAAAGGACAAATTCCTGTAGAAATAATGCTTCTCCTCCTCTATCACCTGCTGCGAACTGCTCACAGAACTTGTATAGGTCTGCCTGTCTGTATAAAGACTGTGCAGATTTGCCTTAGCCTTCGTATGGTTCTGCGTCATGATACTCTTAAATTTGTTCAATCTTAATACCCCTTTTCATTTTTCAGGACAACTCCTTCTTCTTATCAATGCAGGATATTTTAGAACAAATTCCCATCGGCGCACGCGGCTTTAACAGCATATTTCCCTGCACACCCAGACGACTTTATATTTACAAGGAACTGCAATGCGGGAAACGGTGATATTACCGTCTGGATCAACTCCCCAGGCGGCGACTGC
>CANOFI010000075.1 GCA_947565255.1 uncultured Lachnospiraceae bacterium | reverse complement strand
TTTACCTCCCGTCCGCAGTCCGGACATTTTCCGTCCACAAGCTGGGACTCCGTCCAGAAAGATTCGCAGGGAGTACAGTAAAGTCCCTTGTAGGAGCCCTTGTAAATGTCGCCTTTCTCATATAATTTTCTGAATATTTTCTGAACCTGTTTTTCATGGTCTTCATCCGTTGTGCGGACAAAGCTGTTGTAGGAGGTGTTCATGAGATCCCAGATCCGCTTTACTTCACCGGCAATGGCATCGACATACTGTTTTGGAGAAATGCCTGCTTTTTCGGCGGCTTCCTGGATTTTCTGGCCGTGTTCGTCTGTTCCGGTCTGCAGATAGGCGTCATATCCCTCAAATCGTTTATAGCGGATAATGGCGTCTGCCAGTACGATTTCATAGGTATTTCCAATGTGCGGCTTTCCGGATGTATAAGTAATTGCGGTGGTCATATAAAATTTTTTCTTATTCATGTGAATCGCTCCTTTTTTTCTAAACCTGTTATATCAGAACAAATATCAGTGCAAAATAGAATGTGAAACTGTTTTTCACATCAAAACTTTGATTTTGCCTACATATTTAAAAGGTTATCAGATATAAAAAAGGTTGTCAATAGCTGGAAACAGTGAAAATGAAAAAGAAAACATAAAAAATTCAAAAAATCCATGATATGTAAACTCTTGACATTATTTTCAAGTGTGCTATTCTATTAGAAAGAAAGGATGGTTGGATGAAAGCAGAAGAAAAGAAGTCCTTTGGACAGAGGGTGAAGCAGAATGCGAAAAATTGTCTGAAAGATATTCATAAAATAGATATTATCATACTTATCCTGTGTTCCGTTGGGGTGAATTTTGTGGTGGAGACACTGGCGATGCTGAAATACGACGGTATTTTAGGCGGGCTTATGAAGCTGCTTCCGGATTTTGGCAATGCGGCGGGTTCAGCGAATGATGCATTTGCAGGATTTCTCGGATTGTTTACGAGTCCGTTAAAGGTATTTCAGGATCCTCTTATTTTTCTTTATAATTCCTGTATTGTAATGGTGCTTTTATCGTTTGCACTGTTGTTCAAAAAGCGTTATTTTGCAATGACTCTTTTGTCGGCGGTATGGATTACATTTGGCGTATCCAACTTTATTATTTTGTCTTACCGCGTTACTCCGTTTTCGGCGGTGGAGCTGCGCCTGATTGATGCGGCGATGGGGGTTATGAAAAGTTATGTGAGCGGGCCGACTTTTGTGGTCGTTGCGATTGTGGTTGTGCTGGCAGTTGCCGCACTGGTGTTTGCATGGATAAAGACCCCGAAGTTAAATTATGTAAACCGATTTTCTTCGCTGATTGTAATAGCGGGAACCTTTGTGGTTGTTGCGGCTGCCAGTTTTGCGGGATTGGAAAGCGGACTGGTTGCAAGCAAGCTGCCGAATCTGTCTGTCAACTATCAGGAATATGGGTTTGTGTATTGTTTTGTCAGCAGTTTCAGGACGGGCATTGGCAAGCCGAAAGGATATTCCGAGACGAAGGTGAAGCAGATTCAGGATGATACGGTGAAAAAACTGCACAATGTGACAACGGATGCAGTGGAGCCGTCAAAGACCCCGCAGGTAACAAGACCGGTGGTGAATGTGACTCTTCCGGCGGTCGAGGTGGACGATACAAAGCTTCCGAATATTATATTTTTACAGCTGGAATCGTTTTTTGATATCACGGCACTGGAGGGACTGCAGCTGTCGGAGGATCCAATCCCGACATTTCGGCAGTGTATGGCGCAGTTTTCTTCCGGTTATCTGAGCGTGCCGTCGGTCGGGGCAGGTACGGCCAATACGGAATTTGAGATAATTACGGGAATGAACCTGGATTTCTTTGGTCCGGGTGAGTATCCATATAAAACAGTGCTTACGGATAAATCGTGCGAAACAATCTGTTATAATTTGAAAAACCACGGGTTTACGACGCATGCCATCCACAATAACCGGGCGACTTTTTATAGCAGGAATTCCGTGTTCAGACGGTTTGGATTTGATATTTTTACGACAATTGAACTGATGAACATAAAAGAATATACGGAAAATGGATGGGCCAAGGATAAGGTGCTGACAGGCGAAATTATAGAGGCCCTGGATTCCAGTGCGGGAAAAGATTATATCTATACGATTTCCGTACAGGGGCATGGGGATTATCCGACGGGAGAACCGGTAAATGTTCCGAAAATTACTGTACTCGGCGGTATTGCTGATGTGGAGCAAAAATATGCGGTTCAATATTATGTAAACCAAATCAATGAGATGGATGCCTTTCTTGCAGATTTGATTAACCAGTTGAATCAGCGGGGTGAGGATACGATTCTGGTTGTTTATGGGGATCATCTGCCGAATCTGAATATCGAGGAGGACAAGCTGACTGCTGGGAATATGTTCCAGACGCAGTATTTTATCTGGAATAATATGGGACTGGATATTGTGAAAGAAGACATTGAGGCATACCAGCTCTCAGCCAAGGTATTAAAAAGTGTCAGTGTCACGGACGGCATCATCAATGCGTATCACCAGGCAAATTGGATGAACCGTGAAGATCCGCAGTATTTGAAGGATTTGGAGACATTGGGGTACGATATGCTGTATGGAGAAAAGAATGCGACCGGCGGAAAGAACGTGTACAATCCGACAAAGATTAAATATGGAGTGAAAAATGTGGAGGTTACGGATGTATTCCGTGACCAGTCTGACACAGACTACCTGATTATAAAAGGAAAATATTTTACAAGATACAGCGCGGTAATGATTAATGATGAAAAAATAAGCTCCAAGCTGGTGGATGAGAATACGCTGCGTGTCCATCTGGAGAAGCAGACAGAGGACATTAAAGTAGCCGTACAGCAAAGCTACAAAGGAAAGCTGGTGCTGCAGACCTCAAACGAGGTGGTTTATTCCCATGAAAACGAAGAAGAGGTATACAATGACGGGGATAACCCGGAGGAGGAAGAGGAAGAGGAGATGGATATTGCAGGTCTTCTGGAAGAACAGACGGCGATTGACGGTGACGAGCAGATTGATGGAGAATCAGACTAGAGAGTGTGTTGTCTGGTTGTCGAATGGTCGGTGCCTGAGTGTAAAAAATGTAGTTCTGTCTGGAGGACTGCATGCATATAGTAGAACAGAAGTTCATGGATCAAAGGAGATTCGGTGTTGAACCGGGTTTCCTTTTTTTCAATAGGAAAGCGGGCGTTCTGCAATTATCTGAATGGATTTGGGCGTCAATACATTTATGGGGGATTCTGCAGGCTTTCAAAATCTGAATGAAAAATTTGTGCGAGGGGTAGAATATGGAGTTTAGAAGATTTGTGTCTTATGTTTATGAATACGCAGGGGAGGAAAAACTGCAAAATTGCGGATTTGTAAAAGTTGAGGTACGCCAGGAAATGATGCGGCTTGTCATACATTTGCAGACGAGAAAAAAAATAAGGGAAAAATGCCGGATTTACGGATTTGTGAGAAAAGAAAACCGTTTGGAGGGTGTTTTTATTGGGGAGGCGCCTGTTCAAAATGGAATGGTAGATGTACGTTTTTTAAGACAGGCGCAAAATGTTGGTGAAAGTACAGATACGCCCATATCGTTTGAACAGCTCGGAGGAATTGTATTTATGATGAACAATGGCGGCTGTTATAGTACAGTATGGGATGAGGATGGATTTTCAATGGAGAATTTTCAAAGGCCGAGAGAGCAGGAAGAGGAGCCGGCGGAAGAAAAGGATGCGGCGGCAGATACGGATGAACGGGAAAAAAACAAAGAGGATAGCAGTATGGAACAGAAAAACACGGAAGGGGACAGGAATGGAGGACAGGAGAAGCTGGAAGGGGATGGAAAGGTAGAACAGGGAAACGGGGAGAGAGACAGAAACAGAGAACAGAAAAACGAGGAAAGAGGCAAAAACACAGATCAGGAAAACAAGGAAGGTGACGGAAACAGAGAACAGGAAGACAAGGATAGAGACGGGAACGCAGAACAGGAAGACAAGGATAGAGACGGGAACGCAGAACAGGAAGACAAGGATAGAGACGGGAACGCAAAACAGAAAAATGAAGAAATGGGCAGTGCGGACCAGCAACAGGAAAACAGCAAAAAAGAAGGAAAGACCGGAGAACAGGAACGCCCTTATGACGAGAGACTGCACATGCAGGAGGAGCAGGAGAAAGGTGGAATAAGTCTGGAAAATGCGGGAGAAACAAAGGGCGGGCACGATAAATCAACAATGGAAAAAGGAATGGAGATGGGACAGCAAAAAGAGTCTGGCACTATGACGGACTGGGACCGGATAGGAAGTATTGCTCTTCCCATGCAGCCGTTTGCGTGGGCGCAGGATCAGCTGTACTATCGGCTGGAATTAAAAGATTTTAAATATCTGCCGAAAAAATACCAGTATCTTATGAAAAATAGTTTTCTGATACACGGATATTATAACTACAAATATTTCATTATCGGTCAGTGCGAAAGAGGAATGGTGATTGGCATCCCGGGGGTTTATCATCCCATGGAAGAGCTTGTTGCCGCATTTTTTGGATTCGGAGAATTCTGGCCGGCGCAGAGTGCAGCAAAACAAAATGGCAGCTTTGGATACTGGCGCCGTTTTGTATACTGACCTGTCTTCACCGCACAGGTCAGAAGAGGGCAGAGCGGTTTAGGAGGGCGTATTGTAAGTGGTCTTCCCATTTTCCCTGGATGAGCGCGTATTCCCTGGCAATGCCTTCATAAGAAAAGGATAATTTTTCGATTAAACGGATGGAGGGGAGATTATTTTCCATGATACAGGCAGTAAGGCGGTGCAGCTTTAATTCGCCGAACATAATTTTGATCCCTTTCTGCAGCGCTTCCAATGCATAACCCTGATGCTGGAACCGTGCGTCCAGTTTGTATCCGGTGATGGCGCTTTTAAAAAAGCCCTGCATGATGTTTGAAAAGGAGATGGTTCCAATGACCGTTTCTGGGTCTCTCTTCTCAAATAGATAAAAGCGTACGCCTTTTTGTTTGAGAAACATCTGCTGTTCGGTCAGAAGCGTACTGTACTGGTAGGAAGCTGTATAATAGCTTTCCGGACAGAGAGGTTCATATGGCGCAAAAAATGTACGGTTTGTTTCATAAAATTGCAGTACTGCTTCGCAAAAATCTGGGGTTAGAACCTGCAGGTGGAGCCTGCTTGTCTCATAATGTGTTTTCATGTGCATCCTCCATTCCGCGCAGGTGTGTATTGGGTAGAAAGGGAAGTAAAATCTGTTTAAAGTGCTGCATTTCTTCCTGGGAAAATGCGGAAAGTCCCTGTTCGATAACTCCGTCTGACTGCCGAAACTGCTGTAAATAGTAAGAGGAATCTCCTGCAATCCAGCTCCCGATATCCCGAATGATAGTCTCATTGTGGTATGGTTTTACGAGAGTTGTGCGAAATTCATGTTTTATTCCAATTGTTTGAAGAATTTGAATTGTTTGCTCAATAGAAGCAATATCTATGTTTTTTGTGCCGCAGAGGACCGCATAGGAATCCCGCGAGGATTTGATGTCCATGGCGACATAGTCGATGAGCCCGCGCCGGATGCCTTCCTGCACCACGGACGGATTTGAGCCGTTTGTGTCCAGCTTTATGAGATAGCCGAGAGCTTTGATTTCTTCCAGAAAGGAAAGCAGATCAGGCGAGAGGGTGGGTTCTCCCCCGCTTACGCACACCCCATCCAAAATTCCGCGGCGCTTTTTTAAATGTGTCAGAATTTCCTTTTTGGAGTAATGAAACCGACTGTCAGAGTCAGACAGCAAATCTCCATTCTGGCAGAATGGACAGCGGAAATTGCAGCCTCCTAAAAAAATGGCAGAGGCCAGATGCTCCGGATAATCCAGTAAGGTTGTTTTAATAAAACCACATATTTGCATAAAATCCATCCTTGTGCTATAATTTTTGAAAGAATACTGTTACTGTTATTATAAATCAAAGAAGAAAAGGTGACAAGAGCAAATGTCTCAGGATGAGAAATATATGAAAGAGGCCTTAAAACAGGCAAAAAAAGCATATACACTGACGGAGGTGCCTATCGGCTGCGTGATTGTACATGAAGATAAAATTATAGCCAGAGGCTATAACCGGAGGAATAAGGACAAAAGCACCTTTTCCCATGCAGAGCTGATTGCCATGAAAAAGGCGATTCAGAAAATAGGGGACTGGCGGCTGGAGGAATGCACGATGTACATTACACTGGAGCCATGTCCCATGTGCGCCGGGGCTATTGTACAGGCCCGCGTCCCAAGAGTTGTTGCAGGGAGCATGAACGCAAAAGCCGGGTGTGCGGGTTCTGTTTTAAATATACTGAATGAACCGCGGTTTAATCATCAGGTAGAGTTTATCCACGGTGTTTTGGAGGAGGAGTGCACAAGTCTGCTCCAGCAGTTTTTTAAGGAACTCAGAGAGCGGAGGAAGGAAGAAAAAAAGAACAAAGTTTATGTCCAGCCGCCGTCAAATGTGATAACCTGACCGGTCAGATAGGAGTTTGTGTGAGCGAACTGCCAGATCAGGTCAGCCACTTCCTCCGGTGAGGCGAAACGGCCGGCGGGAATTTCTTCTTTTAATGCCTGACGTTCCTGTTCATCGAGAAAGGCATTCATTTCGGTGTCAATGACTCCGCAGGCAATGGCATTTACCTGAATATTGCTCGGTGCAAGCTCCTTTCCGAGGGCTTTTGTCAGCGCGTTGACAGCACCTTTGGAGGCGCAGTAGGCGGCCTCGCAGGAAGCGCCGGATTGTCCCCATACAGAGGAAATATTGATAATGCAGCCTCTTTTTTGGGAAACCATGTAAGGGATTGCAAGCTTGCAGCAGTAAAAATATGAGGAAATATTGGTGTCCATCAGGGCTGTCCATTCTTCTGCAGTCATTTCGCTTAAAAGTCCGATGTGAGAAATGCCCGCATTGTTTACAAGAATTTCAAGACCGCCAAACATTTGTTCGATTTCTGCAAAAAGCTTCTGCGCGGTCTCAAATTTCCCCAAATCTCCTAAAAATGCCATGCAGGGCACGTGAAATGAAGTTTCAATCTGTGTTTTTAAGGCATTCAGCGCGTCGATGGACTGCCGGCCGTTTATAACAACCGGATAGCCTTCTTTAGCAAAGCGCAGGGCGGCGGCTTTTCCGATTCCGCGGGCTGAGCCGGTGATAAGGACTGGTTTTGTGTGCAGTGCTTGCATATCTGGACCTCCTTGTTTCTGTTGAAATTGCAGGCAGATAGTCGAAAGTTGTCAGGCTCTGCCCTTTTCTGATAGTATATCATGAATCTGCGATTCATGACCGCCATTTGCTGTTCGCCGAATGGGCAAGCTTATTCTTTTCGCTAACATTTATTATATCATATATCTGGCGTTTAAAATAGTTATTTTAGGTTTTTTACGGAAATGATAGTTTTGGGTTACGATTCACAATTCAGGAATGCGCTGCACTGCGCATTCCGTGAGAAGGCTTGAAAAGAAGACTTGAAAGAACAGGGGATTTCTTTTATAATTAATAGAACCAGGATGAAATAAATGCTAACGGTTAATGAATTTCGTATAATATGTGCCCATGGGCATTTTGCGGAATTTGCACATCAAACTTGCATTTCTGTGTAAAATAGAAATAAGGAGCAGAGTCAGCAAACTGGAACTAGGCAGGGAAATCGGGTGGTATTTTGCGAATAACTGTTCGATATTATAACAGCCCGGTAAATAGACATTGAGGAAAGGACAGGCATATGGAACAAGTTTATGATGTTGTAATTGTAGGTTCCGGCCCGGCAGGACTGTCGGCGGCAATCTATGCGTCGCGTGCAAAATTAAAAAGTATCGTGCTGGAAAGCCAGCCGGTCAGCGGCGGGCAGATTATCAATACGTATGAGGTTGACAATTATCCGGGACTTCCGGGAATTGAGGGCTTTGAGCTGGGGGAAAAAATGCGGGAGCATGCCGACCGGACGGGCGCACAGTTTGCGGAGGGCAGAGTGTGCAGGGTACAAAAGGAAAAGGATGGCTATGTTGTTTTTACAGAAGAGGAACAGTACCGTACAAGGGGAGTGATTGTGGCGTCCGGCGCCCGGCACAGAAAGTTGGGTGTTCCGGGAGAGGAAGAATTTTGCGGAATGGGCGTATCCTACTGTGCAACCTGTGACGGGGCGTTTTTCCGCAATAAAACAACAGCGGTGGTAGGCGGCGGCGATGTCGCGCTGGAGGATGCCATTTTTCTTGCACGCATGTGCGAGAAGGTTTATGTGATTCACAGGCGGGATGCGTTTCGCGGTGCAAAAATTTTGCAGGAGCGTCTGATGGCATTGGAAAATGTGGAGATATTATGGGATTCTGTCGTGGAGGAAATTCATGGAGATGAGATGGTACAGAGCATTTCCATTTCCAATAAAAAGAGCGGGGAAAAGTCAGAAATCCAGGTGCAGGGTGTTTTTATTGCAGTCGGAATCGTGCCGTGCACAGAGGGGTTCGATAAGCTGGCGGACATGGATGACAGCGGTTATTTTGAAGCCGGTGAGGACTGCAGAACCAGTGAAAAAATGCTGTATGCGGCGGGGGACGTCCGCACGAAGCAGCTTCGCCAGGTTGTGACAGCCGCAGCGGACGGCGCCAACGCAGTGGCTTCGCTGCAGGAGGATTTGCTGGCTGGCAGCAGGTGAAACAGTTTACGGATTTTAGCCTTTGAAAGAATAAAGTCTGGATAAATGAAATATAAAACGGGCACCGTTTTGCGTAAAAGTATTTGAGGACGATGAATAAATACGCACAAAAATGGTGTCTTTTATTTTTATTGCTTAAGTATTTGAAGTGTTTTTAAGATAATGAATCGGATTACTTGGAAAATATCTGAAAAACTGATTTGCCGCAAGAAAAACAATAGTGAAGATGTGTTGAATAAGAAGGTAAATTAAAGCAGCAATCTAAGGCAGTAATTTATGCCGTTGCAGATGGCAGTTTTATTTGATTAACAGAATGGATTATGCTATACTACAAATAAATGTAAAATCTGGAAATACTATAAAAAAGACATGAGGTGGATTATGAATAAAACATGGAAGTTAAAAGTGACAAAATTTGCTAAAATTGCGCATGCAGAGGTTGAACTAGCCCCGCTGTTGTGTTTTGTGGGAGATAACAACAGCGGCAAGAGTTATCTGTTAAGCCTGCTATGGGGAATTTTGACCTATGGAAAAGATATATTTCCACAAAAACCGTCGGAAGCAGAATCGTATAAAAAGTGCAATGCGTGGCTGGAGGAGCACAGCAATACATCCACGGTACTGGATAAGGACGCAGTTTCCCTTTATCTTGCATGGTACAACGACCTTCTGAAAGTGAACAGAAACCGGCTGGTCAGAAAAATATTTAACCACAGCGTAGAAATTGAAAGTCTTTCCATCTTTGACTATTCACGCAGAAATGAACTCAGACTGAAGTGGAACGATTCCGGAACCCGGTATTCAGCAACAGAAAAGGTCATTACATTTCCAAAACATGACCAATATACACAGGAAGAGTACTTAAGGATGAATGCCTATATCTGTTGGAATCTGCTTATGGAGGTAAATTACATGAAAATACCTAAAATGGTATTGTTTGATTATGGCCA
>CANOFI010000074.1 GCA_947565255.1 uncultured Lachnospiraceae bacterium | reverse complement strand
GAATGATATGGAAAAAAATATTAAATACATGTAATTTTATGTTATGTAATTCATAATCTTTTGAAAAAACTTGTATATCCTTCTGTGTCAATGTATACTATAAGAATCCCGATAAAAATGCCGCCGCACGGCCCTTTGTTTTTGAACTGTCCGCATCCCTTACGGCCTGCTTTTATCGCCCGCTTTTTTATATTTTTATAAGACAGAAAGGAATAAAGCATTATGAAACTTCTTATTATTGCAGATGATTTTACCGGTGCGTTAGATACGGGTGTCCAGTTGTCAAAACACGAAATAAAAACAACTGTCATGACAAATCCCGACGCTGTTCCCACCCCTGAAAAAGACTGTCAGGTTCTTGTTATCAATGCAGACAGCCGGCATGCCGGCCCGGACGATGCCTACGAGCTTACGAAACGCCTCCTGCTTACACATTCTGATTATACACATATTTACATAAAAACAGATTCCGCCCTCCGCGGAAATATATCCGCTGCATTTGCCGCGGCTCTGGCAGTCACAAAAAAACCGCTCTGCTTCATCCCCGCATTTCCTGAATTAGGAAGAACCACACAAAAGGCAACGGCCCTTATCGACGGACAGCCGCTTGAGCACTCTGTCTTCAGGGAAGACCCGAGAAACCCGGCCACCGATAGCTTCATACCTGACATTCTGAACAAAACCCATTCCGTATCCTGCGAACTGATTTCATCTAAAAAATACACATTTTTCACAGAAACATCACCAAAGCCTGATACGGTGTACCTGTTCGACTGTGAGACAAACCAGCAGATGCAAATAATTGGAGACCAGCTTGCACAGCACGGTCTCTACGAACTGACAGCAGGATGCGCCGGATTTGCATCCACATTTGCAGCACATCTGCCTTTCAAAAAAACATCTTCTCCTGTTTTAAAGAAAAACGGACCCGTTTTATTTATCAGCGGGAGCGTCAATGCCGTCACACTCAAACAGCTTGATTTTGCGCGCAAAAATAACTACACGGTTCATCCCCTCTCCGAAATCATGTTCCCTGACTCTCATTATACCACAGAATGTTTTGAAAACAAAGATGTTTATAAAGATTTAAGTTTTCTAAAAATCACAGAAGACGCAGCTATGCAGCTGGAAAACGGAAAATCCGTCATACTGGCTACAGCAACGGGGAAAGAGAATCTGTTTTTCCCTGAAAATAATAAAAAAGAATTAAATTTTGAAAAAAAACTGCATGATTATATTGCAAGTTACACCTCTTCTTTGGTAAAATCAATATTGGATAAGGTTTTTGTAGAAAACATTGTGATATTTGGAGGAGATATGGCTGCTACCGTACTGAAAAAACTAAACTGCCCGCAGGTCACTGCCGCAGGAGAGATTACCGCAGGAGTACCCCTGTGCCGCATCAGCTATAACGGTGAACCCCGGAATCTTGCAACAAAATCCGGCGGATTCGGAAAAGAAGATCTGATTCCGGTCATTGACCGTTTTTTCCGTTTTAACAGGTAATTGCGAAAATCTGGTTCGGAGTGACGAGTTTGGGCAATCTATACAAACTCTGATAGTGAAATAAGAGTTTTGCAAATGCTTAACTAATTTATATTAATTTAATAAAGAAAGGATGATGGTTATGTTAGCAGTTACAATGGGCGATGGGAACGGCGTCGGGCCGGAAATCGCATTAAATGCATTTTTAAAAGGAGAATTAAACAGTGAATCGTATGCTCTCGTGGGTGATTACTCTGTCTTAGAATATTGCAACACCCACCTCGGGCTGCAGGTTCCATTACATAAAATGTCTTCTCTCGCCGACGAGGAAAAACAGGCGCTCAACATCTATGATTTAAACCTTTTAAAGGCTTCGCAGTTAACGCCGGGGCAGATTAAGAAAGAGGTTGCCGCAGCTTCCCGCGAATATGTGGCGGAGGCCTCCCGCATGGCGCTGGACCACAAATTCAGCGCGCTCGTAACCCTTCCCGTCAATAAGGAAGCCATCCGTCTGTCGGACCCGGATTTTACAGGCCACACGGAGCTGATTGCCGGCATTTGCGGGCAGACAAATTACACGATGATGCTTGCCTCTGATAAGCTGACCGTCACGCACGTCAGCACGCATGTGTCCATGGAGCAGTCTATCAAAAATGTAAAAAAAGACCGTGTTTATGACGTAATCAAATTAACCTGGGATGCCATTTCCCGCTTTAAAGAGCAGCCAAAAATAGCCGTTGCCGGTTTGAACGCGCATTCCGGGGAAGGCGGCGCCTTCGGACGCCAGGAAATTGACGAAATCATTCCGGCCGTGGAGCAGGCCGTGGAAGACGGCATGTCGGTCTTCGGAGCCATTCCGCCGGATACGGTATTTCTGCGCGCTTCAAAGGGAGAATTTGACGCTGTTGTCTGTATGTACCACGACCAGGGACACATTCCCATGAAGCTTCTGGACTTTGAAGGCGGTGTAAATGTCACGCTCGGCCTTAAGGTGGTCCGTACCTCTGTGGACCACGGAACCGCCTATGACATTGCATATAAGGGCATTGCATCCACCGGAAGCCTGGCAGCCGCATTTGAATACGGCCGGAAAATCCAGAACCGGTAAGTTTGCGCGGCAGATTCCGGCATTGTTACATACATATACAGTCCCTGGAGAGGGACTATAAACACTACTACTATAGAATACGAGGAAAATTTTATGGCAGCAAATACTATGAACAATTATTCCGGCGCATGGCTGTGCCGAAACTTTGACTGGGGAAATGAACCAACTGTCACAAAGGAAGAAACATTTACAAACTCCATCGGCATCCGCATGGTGAAGGTAGAACCCCACGAATACAGAAGAGGCGGCGGCGACTGGGAGAAACATCCCGACGCCCTGCCTTCCCACAAGTGCAAAGTCACCAAATCCTACTTCATTGCCGATGAACCGGTAAAACAGGATATTTTTGAACAGTTTTACCAGGAGGTATATCATAAGCCGTCCGATACAACCGGCTACCGCGGCTTTGTCCTTGGACTCAGCTGGTATGAGGCCGCAGAGTTCTGCAAATGGCTCTCTGCGAAAGAGGGCATACAGTACCGCCTTCCGACGGAAACAGAATGGGAGGCTGCCGCAAGAAAATCCACAGAGCTGGATATCGACCGCATGTGTGACTCCCATATCCGTGAATGGTGCTTCGACTGGTATGATTCCTACAGCGATGCCGACCAGGAAGACCCCGTCGGACCGGATACCGGTCTCTGTAAATGCATCCGCGGCGGCTATCTTGATAACCCGGCACGTTATAACGAACATAACCTGGATTTGTGGTTCCGCGCTGCTCTTCCGCCGAATTACAGACATTATCACGAGGATACCCACAATGAATTCGGAAGGCATTTTATCGGATTCCGGCTGGCATGCGGCGAAATGCCTGTCACAAACGGAAAACATCCAACAAACCAGGTCTGCATGAATGTGCACCAGACGCCGGTACACCTTACAGACGGACCTGACATGACAAAGCCTTATTTCCGGAAAAGACACGTATTTCCGACTCCGCCGGACAATGCGCCGAGCGAGGAAATCCGCGCGGTCGGACTGACGCCTGCGTTCCGCCACCACCACCATTCTCCTGCGCTGACCGTGTGTCCGAACGGAGATTTGCTGTACTCCGTATATTCTTCCTATAAAGAGTATGATGCGGAAGTAGGGCTTGCCGGAACGCGTTTGAGAAAGGGCTGCGACGAATGGGAGCAGCCGGATATTTTCTTAAACCCGGTCGGCGTTAATGACCATGCGCCAAACCTTTTTACCGATACGGACGGTACAATTTATCATTTCTGGGGCTGGCAGCAGTTAACCGATTCCTTCCCGTTCCAGTATGTATACTCCACGGACAACGGGGCTACCTGGAGCGAGGTGCAGTTTCCTTTCTTCAAAGATACGGCAGAGCGGGTGGTAAGACAACCCATCAACTCCTGTATCCGCGCCAAGGACGGAACCTTTTATATGGCAGCCGACGCGGCATTTGAGCCGGGCTCCGTACTCTGGAGGACACATGACAATATGAAAACATGGGAAAATCCAAAGGGCAGAACCGCAGGACGGCATTCCACCTGCGTAGAGTTAAACGATGGCTCCCTCCTCGCCATGGGCGGCAAAAATTCAGACATTGACGGCTACATGCCGCAGGCCATCTCCAGAGACGGGGGCGATACATGGGAAGTGTCCAAAACACCGTTTCCCATGCAGTTTTCCGGTCAGCGACCATCCATCATCCGCCTAAAATCCGGACGGTTATTTATGTGCGCGGATTACCAGAACAAAAAAGGCCAGAAGCCGGAAGGCGTAAAGGGCTGGGGCTCTTACGGCGCCTGGTCGGATGACGATGGAAAAACATGGACGATAAAGCCTTTATGGGGCACGCAGGGACAGAAAAAAAGTCCTCATGAATTCGGCGGTAAATCTACGCTGGGTTACAGCGTGTGCCGGCAGAGCGAGGACGGCATGATACATATTATTACATCCAACAACCGCCCCCTGCTTCATTTTGAATTTAATGAGGCATGGCTTTTAAACCACGAAGACGAATCGCCCTCCGATGACATTTTAATGCAGTCGCATGCGACAAAAATCGTATCTGATGTCGAAACATTTGAAGAACATTATGAAAACGGGCAGCTGCGCTGCAGATGGTCCGGAGGCATGGCGGATGACGGACGTTTTCTGCTGGAGGGCGATGATATGTTCTATTATCCGAACGGAAAAGTTATGACAAAAGGCCAGTTCCACCTTGGACGGAGAACCGGCGAATACGTCTATTACGACGAAGACGGACACAAGGTATTCCAGTGGAACCATACATCCGATGACAGCGACGTGCTGACAACCTACTATCCGGGCTCTGACAACATCAAATCCCGGGCCCGCTTTAAAAATAAAAAAGCAGAAGGACTGGCGCAGACGTTCGGACGGAACAAAGGAAATGTAACCGGGGAATTTATATTTGAAGATGGAATCATGGTTTCCAAAAAAGATTTGAAAAAAGAAGAGCCGTCTCCAATCGGAGAAATCTTCTGATTCTGCTGTTTTTATTTGATTCCTGCAAAAACAGTCATGCTAATTGACATTGACACAAAACGGAGGAGAATACAATATGTCGATATCAGATTATTTTAAAAATGACCTTGTCCGCTGCCATAACGTCCAAAAAGCGGACGTGCGTTCCCTGGACGGCGGGCTCCGGCATGCCATCGGCGCCCACTGTTTCCAGGTTATGCGCGCTACGCAGACAAAGGAAACTTCCACGGACGGCTTTGGATGGTCTTATAACCATGCCGCCATGCTTGCTTACTGGAATGGGCATTTCTTTCTGGATTACCTTTCAGGTCCGGTCAGTGAACACCTTCCGCCTTCCCATACCCTGTTATGCTGGTCACAAAACGGGGCAGACTGGTCGAAGCCGGTTGTTCTGTTTCCCCAGGCCGAAGCGCCGACGGCGCCTTACAGAGGGCCAAACAAGGAGGAGCTTACCGGGGATACCGTGCCATGCGTAATGCACCAGCGGATGAGTTTTTATGTCTCAAAGGACGACCGTCTGCTTGCCACGGCATTTTACGGCATTGCGCCGAACCATGGCATTGCGCCGAACAACGGATACGGCGTGGGACGTGTCGTGCGGGAAATTTATAAGGATTTTACTTTTTCCGATATTTATTTTCTCCGTTTTAACGAGGCCGGGGGATACAACGCCGGCAACACCCACATGTTTTTGCACTTTTCCGAGAGCAGCGATGAAGGCTTTCAGGCTGCCTGCCGGGAGCTTCTTGACAACCGCCTCGTCACTGCGCAGATGTGGGAGGAGGAGCGCCTGAATACGGACTGGTTTACCCAGCCCGGCGCCGAAGCGCTGTCTTATTATACGATGCCGAATGGGGATATTATGGGCTTTTATAAAAATTCCCTCGTCACAAAATCCACGGATAACGGCAAAAGCTGGTGCGATAAACAGTTCTGCTATTCCATCGAAACCGCCACCGGCAAGGTGTGGGGCGAAAAAACGCCGGACGGACGCTATGCGCTCGCCTACAATCCGACAACCGACAGCGCGCACCGGTGGCCGCTTGCTGTCGCTGCCGGGGAAAACGGCGAGGACTTTGACAGCCTGTTTGCCATAACACCAGAGGTCTCTCCCCATAAATACGCCGGTCTGTATAAAAACCTGGGGCCGCAGTATGTCCGCGGCATCTGCGAAGGCAATCCGAAGCCGGACGACAATGCCATGTGGCTTGCCTACACCGTCAACAAGGAGGACGTCTGGGTCAGCCATGTCCCCTGTCCCATCCGCGGCAAGGAAACCGACGTGGTTGATACGGATTTTAACGATATGAAACAGGGGCCTTTTGTGCCCGGATGGAACGTGTATTCTCCCATGTGGTGTCCCGTTTCCATTACGGACGCACCCACAGGAGGAAACGGCAACTGCCTCTGTCTCAAAGACAGCGACCCATATGACCGGGGACGCGCCATGCGGGTATTTAAAGAAATCCCGGTTGTCACAATAAAAACGCGGTTGTTTTTACAGCCGGCAGATGAGACGGGCACGTTTGCCATCGAACTCCAGAACAGCCAGGGACTGGTTCCGGTACAATTTTATTTTAAAAGCAGCGGAGAATTGATTGTCAAAAACGGCGGCCGCTATTCTCCTTTTGGAACGTTTCTTTCGAAGGAATGGATTGCGCTCACAATCGAGGCAGACTGCTATTCGAATCGTTTCACCCTAAAGCTGGAGCAATGCGGCAAAATGCATGAGAAGAACTTCCGGTTCAGCAATTCTGTCTATACCCTGGAACGCATTTTATTTGCCTCCAAGCATATTCTTCCTTTTAATACCGTGGAAGACTGCGGAAAATGGGGAGATTTGGGTAATCTGAAGGATGCGGACATAAAAAGACCGGAAAGCCGTTACTATATCGATTATCTGGAGCTTTTGGCAAAAGAAAGGATCTGACGCCTTGGATGAGAAAAAGAAAAAAACGCACTCTATGCTGCGTATTTTAACATACTTCAGACCCTATATGCCACATCTTACCCTTATGCTTTTGTGCTATCTGGCAATTGCAGGACTGAATCTGGTGTGGCCGTATTTAAACGGTACGGTGCTGTACGACAAAATCCTGGTGAAAAACCAGGATTTTCTAAAAAAACTGGGACTGGACGGCTCTGCTTTTACCGAAGGGCTTTTGCTCGTCGTGCTTGCCATGCTGGCCACAAAATTACTGACCCTTGTATTCCAGATTTTACAGGGAATCATCAGTGCCTGCATCGTACCAGATGTAGTTTCCCGGCTAAAATCTTCTGTTTTTGATTCTATGGGAAGGCTGTCTCTGGATTATTTTCAAAACAGCCAGACAGGCACACTGATGACGCGCATTTTAAGCGATGCAGACCGTGTTACCAGTTTTTTTACGGACATACTCCCCGGTCTGATAACCAATTCCTTTACCTTTATTGCCACTTTAATTATCATGTTTACCCTTCATGCAAAGCTGGCGGCGGTCTCTTTATGCCTCCTTCCGATTCTGCTTTTTTTAAATGCAAAACTGCTTCCCCGTTTATTTCATCTGTTCGGAAACCGTCACCGTGCCGAACGGGATATGAACGTCCGGATTAACGACAACATTACCGGAGCACGCGTTGTCAAGGCATTTGGCAAAGAACAGGAGGAAACCAGACGATTCGACAAATACAATTCTGCCGTCTGCAAAGCGGAAATGGATATTGTCTGTTTTGATAATAAATTCCAGGCTCTGTACACCTTTGTGCAGGATATCTCTTCACTGGCCGTATGGAGCTTCGGCGCGTACTTTATTTTGTGTGCGGCAGGCTCCGGCATCCGGGTCGGCCTTCTGATTACGTTTGCTTCCTATGTCACGCAGCTGAAAGGACCGCTGGTATTTCTGTCCCATACTCTCCGTGTCTGGACAGACAGCTTCAGCAGTGCAGAACGTATGTTCGAAATCATAGACGCAAAGCCGCAGGTTACCGAAAAAAAAGAGGCCGCGCCTTTCACATTCCGCGAAGGCACAATCAGGCTGCGCCATGTAACCTTTGGATACAACCCGCATACGCCGGTTTTACACGATTTAAACCTGACCATTCCGGGCGGGCAGATGCTTGGCATCGTGGGCCGTTCCGGCGCCGGAAAATCTACGCTGGTCAATTTGATTTCCCGGCTCTATGACCCCCAGCAGGGGCAGATTCTCATTGACGGCACCGACATTGCCGACATACGTTTCTGCGACCTTCGCAGATACATTGCTGTGGTTTCCCAGGAAACCTATCTTTTTATGGGTACGATAGCAGAAAACATTGCCTATGCCAGACCGGACGCGTCCAAAGCAGAAATCATTCGCGCTGCAAAGCTTGCCGGCGCCCATGACTTCATCTGCCGTCTTCCAGACGGCTATGAAACGGTTACCGGTTCCTCCGGAAAGGCTTTATCCGGCGGAGAACGGCAGCGGCTTTCCATTGCACGGGCAATTTTGGCCGACCCGAAAATTCTGATTTTGGACGAGGCAACCGCTTCCGTCGATACAGAAACCGAAAAACAAATCCAGACCTCTCTCGAATACCTGACAAAAGGCCGCACTACCCTTTCAATTGCACACCGGCTTTCTACCCTGCGGCACGCAGACAGCCTGATTGTCCTTGACCATGGACATATCATTGAATCCGGCACCCACCGGGAGCTCAAGAAAAAGCGGGGAACCTATTACAAATTGCTGACGCTGCAGACAAAAGCGCTGGCCATGAAAGGACTGGAATAACGAACACCATCACGAAAGGAGCTTTTTTATGAGACCGATGCACGGACCTGGCTCCATGGGCGGCCCTCCTCCCATGGGCAGACCTCACGGCGGTATGCCGCCAAAACCCGACATACATCCGCAAAAAGCACCTGCAGACGATTTATTTGCAGATGATTTTTCGGACCGGGAATTTGACTTAAAACAAATGGAAACAGAGAGCGAAGAAATGCTTTGCATGAAGCTGCTGAACCGGCAAAACGCCGCCTTTCAAAAGACATCCGGCGGCGGCCTGTTTCTCACCTTTCAGGATATTTCCTACGAAGACGTACAGCTTGTGGAAACGTTTCCGTTTACCGACCCGTATGTGTATCTCTCTGTGCGGAATTCGAAAGGAAAAAAGAAAGAAATCGGAATGATTGCAGACCTGGAAACAGATTTTGATGCCGGGACCATCTCCCTGATCAAGGACTATTTAGACCAGCACTATCATATGCCGGTCATTGAGAAGATCGTCCGTGCAAAAGAAAACGGCGGTTATACTGATTTTACTGTGCTGACGAATTTTGGCGAAACGCAGTTTTCCCTGCACGCAAACAGCTCCCATATTACAGCACTGTCAGAAAAACGCCTGATTATCCAGGATTTGGAAAATAACCGATTTGAAATCCCGGACCGGAATACGCTTTCCGCAAGGGAATTAAAAATGTTAGATGTGTTTTTATAGCATCGCACAGACAAAGGAGTTTATGCATGAATCTTTTATTTACACCGGACTCTTCCATCATGGCGCAGCTAAAGCTGCAGAAGGAGGAGGCATTATGGTACTGTGTACCGTATG
>CANOFI010000073.1 GCA_947565255.1 uncultured Lachnospiraceae bacterium | reverse complement strand
TTTCCAGATCACCAGCAATATTCAAAAATTTCGTATCAGGTGAGATGATATAGCTGCTCATGGCGGTTCTTAAAACCTTTTGCTGTATGGCGTCTGTGTACATCGGCTTGCAGCTTGCAACTGCAACCAGGAAAATATTTCCTACAAAAAGGCACAGCATAATCCATTTTTTATTCAGCATCTTCTGTTTTACAAATTCAAACACCTTCTGCACCTCCTACTGTATCGTCACAGACTGCCCTTCTGAAAGTCCCTGTAAAATCCACGTATATTCACCACAGGTTCCACCTGTAATCACCCTGCGTTTCAATATCGCATCTTTGTCCAGAATCGATAAATAATTTTTCTCCTTTTCGCTTCCGACAGCATAATTTTTTACAACTAATACATTGTATAATTCTTTTATGTTTGCTTTCACGCGGACATTGCCAAGCTCTTCCGCCGAAATCTTATCCTGCAGCTTAATCATTGCACTGTTCGATTTAAACGCATCGCTTTTGACATTATCTGCTGACACAACGGTTCCTTTATATGTTTTGATATTTTCACCGCTTCCGGTCTCCACCGTTACCTCCTGGCCATACCGAAGCTGCGCGCCTTCTGCAACCTCCAGCATAATCTGTTCTTCCGAATGCATGGCAAGCAGCTCCCTGTCCGCCAAAAGCTCCGTACCGCCCTTCACATCGCTCACCGTGTCAATGACGCCGTCATACAGTGCATAAATATTTAAATCGCCCTGCATACCTTGAAGCTCTTCCATCTCTGCATTTAACTGGGCCTGTGTTCTTGCACCGTCCTCCATAAACCACTGGTACTGGAGCTTTGCCTTCTGCAGCTCCACCTCATATATCTGCTTTTGCGTACCGGAGGATGCTGATATGCTTTGTTCCAGATTGCTGATTGACGCCTGATAGCTCGCAACCACCTGGTCATATTCCTCCTTGTTTTTTGCGATTGTCTGCTCCTTTTTTTGTAAGATTTCATCCGTAACAGGCTCAATCTCCACAAGCAAATCGCCCTTCTTTACCTTTTGCTTTGGCTCTACACAAATTTCTTTTAACCAGACCCCGTCCCTCTGCGAAGTAATCACATTGGAAAGCGGGTACACCCGCTTTGCATCAAAGGTTTTCTTTTCAACAAAATCACCGTTCTTTGCAGTATCCTGACCAAATCCTGCTTCCTCCTCTACCAGAGCGGAAGAAATCAGCTTGTCGCTGTTTTTCTTATCGCATCCGGCCATGCTGACAAGACAGAGAACGAAAATTCCGGCAAATGCAAAACCCGACTGCCATTTTCTGCGCCTGCTTTTCCTACGGTTTGACATATACCTCATCTCCTTCCTTTAAGCCTTCTTTGATTTCCACGGCCGTCTGTGTCATATGCCCTGTTTTTACATTCTGCCTTTTGAACTCCTTCCCATCCTTCTTATAGACATAATACCCCTCTTCATCCGATAAAAGAGCATTTTCCGGTATCTGAAGTGCACTATCCACGTAATTGGTGATTACCACAACAGAGGCAAACATCCCCGTCGTAATCTCCGGCGCCTCTTCCATATAAAAGGTAGAAAACAGCGGAAGCTTATAAAACAGTCTCTGATTCAGTTCAAACTGCTCATACGGAACGTTGGTAACATCATATTCTTTTGTCCCGATACGGGCATATATACGGTGCGCATTCTTCACCGTCTCCCTTTCTATGTAATCTCCTAACAGTATTTTGGAATCCTTCTTTGCCACAATTGCAACAACGGTTCCCGCCTCCACAACAGAACCGCTTCTCCCCGCATTCAGGTACACAATAGTACCGTCCCACGGAGAAAGCACCTCACCGCCCGCCGATACTCCGTCTGCTTTTGCCATCTGCAGCTCCGCAATGGTTTTTTGCTGGTCTACCTGCTTCTTTGCAATCTCACTCTTTTTCTTATTCACCTCATCGTTGGCGTCTCTCAGTGTATAGGTATTATTTCCGCCTTCTTCTTTAATCTTCTGAAGCTCTAATTCCAATATCTGCAAATCATATGCATCTACCTGGTTTAAATATTCATTTTCCGCCTGCAGCTTTGCAATTTTGCTGTCAATATCCTCGTTCTGCATACCTGTGCTTTCATTATCCAGCGTCAAAATCGGACTTCCCTGGCTGACCTCGCCGCCTACCTGTACGTTCACGCCCTTAATCACCGCATCATCCGGCAGCTTCACCTCTTTAAATTCACTTGTGACCGCAGAATCATACGCTGCAATATCATACATTTCTCCCTTAATCACTTTCGCACTGTCTGTCGTCTCTCCAACCGGGTCTAACAACCTCGGTTCCTTCGCACCAGAACAGCCTGTAACAAGCACACAGAGTCCCAGCATCCATATCCATCTGCACTTCATCCTTTTTCACCTCTAATCTACAATAATAGAATCTCCTTCTTTGACTCCGCTGACTACCTCGACATATTTATTCGTCTCAATTCCTGTTGTAATATACTGGGCACTCCGGATACCATCCTTGTTCTCGACATAAACTACCTTCTTATCATCCACTGTCGTCACCGCACCTTTCGGAATGTATAAGACATCCTTCCGTTCATCCACAAGCAGGTTAAATTCTCCTTTATCGCCGCTCTGCATAAAGGCCGCCTGGTCTTCCACATAAAAATATACCTCGGACGGCTCATCAGGGTCTTCCGGCCGTACGGTCGAAGACAGCCCCAGATCCTGTGCCTCCATGACAACTGCTGTATATTCCTTTCCCGCAATCTTCATAATCACCTGCTGGCCCTTTGTGAATTTATTCCAGTTTGTCGTAAATGCATTCAGATAATAGCCGTTCGAGCTATTAATTGTCGCCACAATTTGTCCGGAAATCGATTTTTCATTCTCCTCTGCCTCTTTCACAAAAACAACGGTTCCATCTGCCTCTGCAAACAATTGCAGCTGGCTCGCAGCCGCTACCGCAGAATCCCCAGACCCTGAAAGCTCTGCCAGCAGCGTCCCTGCCTTCACCTGTTCTCCCTGCGTTACATAAATCCCTTTATACAGCACATCATTTACCTGAAATGAATACTGTTTTTCCCCAAGATTCATACAGACTGCTTCAATTGTCTCGTATTGCTTTAATTCCCCCCGTTTTACCTTCGTCTTGCGAAACGGCTCCTGCTCATACGCCTGTATAATAGGTGTTTTTTTCAGTTCTTCTTCCTTAGGAAAGATACCGCATCCGGAAAGCAGCACACAAGTGCACAGCGCTATTATCCCTTTTCTATATTCCTTCAAATTATCACACTCCTTGCAGTCTTTCTATACAAACGCTATCGTATGTCGTTTTTTGTTCTTTGTTTCCTCTTTCACCGCACAATTTATTGCATTTTCAAATTTTATCTAACAGATCGTATCATTTTTATTTTATCACAGACAACTTCATATGACAAATATATTTTTGTTTTTTTTCAAAATTTTAATACTTTTTTGAATTGTGCACAAAATTAAAACAATTCAACCGCTATGTAGCCCCGCAAATTATTTTGCAAAAAGGAGCTGTCCTGCCTTTCCTGGCAGAACAACTCCCTTTATCCTGTCTGTTTCTATTTTTTTATTCTGCTGTCTGGATTATAAAATACCAAGCATTTTAGCCAGCTTTATTTTAGCGTTTTTCACATTCACTTTTACAGACGCCGTCTTTGTCTGTGTAAATGTATCAAGATTTAATGCAACCTTTAATATCTTCTGTGCATCCTTCAGTTCTATTTTGCCGTTTCCATCTACATCTGCCGCCTTCGTCTGGGCATCATCCAATTTGATTAAATTTAATGCTGCCTTCAAAGCCAGTTGGGCATCATGTAATTTTATCGCCTTATCACCGTCCACATCACCTATCATATATTCCGGTGCACCGGACGGCTTCGGGGACTCTTTCGGTTCTTCTGACTGCATCGGCCCTGTGGATTGTTTCACCTCTTCTGATATTTCCGGTTCTGCGGACTGTTTTGTCTCTTCTGACGTTTCTGGTTCTGCGGATTTCTTTGTCTCTTCTGACGTTTCTGGTTCTGCGGATTTCTTTGTCTCTTCTGACGTCTCCGGTTCCGCGGACTGTTTTATCTCTTCTGACGTCTCCGGTTCCGCAGATTTCTTTGTCTCTTCTGACGTCTCCGGCTCTGCAGACTGCTTTGTCTCTTCTGATGTTTCCGGCTCTGCAGACTGCTTTGTCTCTTCTGACGTTTCCGGCTCTGCAGACTGCTTTGTCTCTTCTGATGTTACTGGTTCTACAGATTCCTTCGGCTCTTCTTTCTCAATAATATCCTCGTCTTTTTCATACACAGTGCGCACCCAGCTGCTGCCATCCTGAAACTTCACTGAACCTGCACCGGAATGAGAAGTCACAACATCTTTTACATCATCCAGCCGCACCAGCTGATATTCATATGGAAGCGTTGCTGTCTCATCACAAACCCATTTGAATGGTTTATACATCGCATTGCCATTTCCGTTCTTTATGATATCTCCTTTTTCATCCTTCAGTGTCTCTAAGTAGCTCAGGGTAAAAGTTTGCGCATCTGGACGGTTTTTATGCCAGATAAATACTGGATTTCCACTTTTATAGCCATCATCCTTAGTAGTACTGCAATGCATCAGATTCCTATTCGTTTCTTCCACTGGTGTATCACCAAGATGGGTAATCGAATTTTTCCAGCACCATGAATCCCATACTTCTTTTGTCTGTTTATAGCCTTTTGAAAACAGATTATCGATTTCTTCTTTCCCGCTACTGTCCGTTACCTTATTATCCCGGCTGCTTCCATCTTGAGTATTTCCCTTCGTATCGGTTGTTCTGGAATTCACAATCAGGGCATGATTCACAGCTGTAGCATACAGGCTGTCCCAGGGAGCATTCAGATTGCCAATGTCATCTCCCTGTACGTCAGCCCCCACTAACGGTTCATCTACCCCGTAAAATACACACGTATCCGCTCCAATTGTCGCACCGTCCCTTGCATTAATACACCTGGTCATAGTAAATGGTTTCCAGTTCGCATCTTTCGCAGCAGCCCGAATCTTTTCATTCTTTGTAGTATTAATATGGTCCATATCATCAATGTAGCAGTTATATAAATGCCCGGTTCCCATACGAATCAGCGGAACACGCTGTCCTACATTCTGATACCAGTCATAGGCCATGGTCAGCTGCAGTCTTCCATTGCAGTCCTCATTATACGTACGGTCTTCCGGTCTCTGATTTGCAAATTCTTCATACGACAAACCGGCTCCGCTCACACCGCCAATCTCTTTTTCATAATCTTTGTACAGATGGTCTCCGTCACCTACCAGATGCGTCTTCGAATGATATGCCGCATATCCCATAATCTCTTCCGGAGTAACTCCAGCAAAACGCATGTCTCCATATATCGTACCGCCGTTCACATCAACCTGTTGCCTTGCAGACTGATAATTTTTTAAAGCTCTTGAATAAGAAGTATGTAAGGTAGGGTCCGCAGTCTGAAGTTTATTCAGTTCTTCATCTGACATCGTTCCATTGTCCCTGACCTGACAACCGGCTGCCTTCACCTTTTCTATCTCAGCCTTTAGTGCATCTGCTGTTTCTCCTGGTCCCCTTCTTTTTGACCAGAGCTCCTCCATATACTGAATCGAGGTCCAAACCGTACTTCCCTCCTGCTGTGCCTCCTCAGCGGTCATTCCAAATCTGCACCATGAAAAAGTTACACCGTGTGCACCGTTTTCCAAATCGATGTTACCGTCAAAAGCTATCGTAAAGCTGCAATGGTCAATCCAGACATTCGAACTGCCCTGAATTTTCATAAAAGACCATCCTGCATCTTTTTGCTTTGCCGAGTTATCCCACATCCACATACCGTCGAAACTAAGGTTGCGGACAACAATATCATTTGCTCCAAACGCATCATCACCGCCGCTGCCAATTGTAAAGCTGCAATGCTTTAATGTGGAACCGTTTTTGGAGAAAATAGTCAGACCATTAATATCATTCATACTAATATCAGACACACGGAAATTCCCCTTTTGAATTATTGTTCCCTTAGCTGTTTCTTCCGTCTGCACATCTGAATACTCGGTCAAAATCGTATTAAAATCCAAATCATTCATTACTTCAATGATAGTAACGCTTCCCTGCGATACCGGCGAAACCGCCACACCGGAAACCATCGTTGACCCTTTCTTCGCGTCCCGGACTGCCTGCAGAAACTCCTTTACAGTTTTTACCTGTCTGTGCTTCGGCGTATTTAAATCCTTTGTTCTGTCATGCACTCCGTCCTGTGCATAGCCTGTTACAGATAAAAAACTGGTATTGTAGTCATCGAAGCTGCTTGTTGTCCCTGGGAGTTCTCTCCATTTTTCATCACCCACAGTACGGTTAGCATCCACCGCACGGGTTGTGGCAGCATTCGTCTCTACCCCGCCCATCTGGTTCATCCAGGAAACACCCGAAACTGTCATTGCTGCCGCCAATGACATTGCAAGCAGTTTCTTACCCTTAAATTTCATAAATAGCATCCTCCTTATATCTTTATAATTCCAGTATATTATACAACATTTTCTAATTAATGTCTATACAAAAATATTACGAAATTTATAATCCTTTTATGATTTACCCGCCAAATTCCGGCCTGTCATCCAGGGTTCCCCATAATTTTCCAGCCAGGATAAGCATATAATTGAGCAGGGAAGGGTACTCCCTCCACATACACCGCCTTAGCGGCATACTTCCTTTGCATGTGGCTTTGCGCATAAAAAATTCGTGTGCACTGAAAAGCACACACGAAAGCATTAATCTTCCACCCCTCTTGATTTCAGATATTCTGCAACTTCCGCAATCGTATTTAAATTGGATACTTCTTCCGGCGGAAGCTCAATATCAAACTCTTCCTCCAGACTCATTACCACCTCAAATAAATCGAGGGAATCTGCTCCTAACTCATCCTTGAATGAAGTATCCTCCTTTATGCCTGACACTTCTAAATTCAGCTGCCGGGCAACAATTTCCCGAATTTTTTCTAACATTCTTTCACACTCCCTTTTATAGCTTAACCGGTACCAGATTTTTCAACGAAATGTCCATAATAGGCGCCGAGTGGGTCAGTGCGCCGGCCGAGACAAAATCTACGCCGATTGCCGCAATCTCCTTTAACCGATCTTTTGTTACATTTCCGGAACATTCTGTTAATGCTTTTTTTCCTATCAGTTCCACTGCCCTTTTCATCGTTTCATCGTCCATATTATCCAGCATGATAATGTCCGCACCAGCCTCAAGCGCTTCCTGTACCATATCCAGATTCTCGGTCTCCACTTCAATTTTTCTCACAAACGGAGCATACTCTTTGGCCATGGCAACTGCTTTTGCAATGCTGCCTGCCGCACCAATGTGGTTATCCTTTATGAGTACCCCGTCAGACAAATTATATCTGTGATTCTGCCCGCCGCCGATTTTCACTGCATATTTTTCAAAAGGACGCATATTCGGCGTTGTTTTCCGGGTATCCAGAAGCGTCGTTTTTGTTCCTTCCAGCTCCTTTGCAAGACTTCTCGTGTAAGTAGCAATCCCGCTCATTCTCTGCAAATAATTCAGAGCGGTCCGCTCACCCGACAAAAGTACACGTATATCACCGGAAATCGTCCCAATCAGCTGTCCCTTCTCAACAAAATCGCCGTCTTTATAAGCCGTTTCAAAAACGGATGTTTCATCCAAAAGGTGAAATGTCCGTTCAAAAACCGTCAGACCGCAGAGTATCCCGTCCTCCTTGCAGATTAGCTCCGCCCGCCCGGGACAGGCTCCCCGCACAACCGCATTTGTCGTCACATCCTCACTGGTAATATCTTCCTTTAATGCATGTAAAATATACTCATCCGCGTTTAGCCGCATTGTCACACCATTTAGCATAAAATGTTCCATCCTTTCGTTTGATTTCATCCAGAATCCGTTTTCTGTCCGCTTCCTTACGTTCCCTATTAGGCAGATACTGCTTCTTTTCCTCCTCCAAAAGCACAGGGGCCGGAATGCATGCCCACTGCTTCTGAATCATCTGCACCGCACGCTTGGCGAACACAAGGCTTTCAAGCAGGGAATTGCTTGCCAGCCGGTTTGCACCGTGTACGCCGTTGCAGGCAACCTCGCCAACCGCATACAGACGGGGCATGGAGGTTTCTCCATTCACGCTGGTACGAATCCCGCCCATCAGATAGTGCTGCGCCGGTGTAACCGGTATCGGCTCCGCCGCCAGGTCATACCCTTCCTCCAGGCACTTTTTATATATATTCGGAAAACGGTGGGCTATTTCTTCTTTGGCCATATGTTTAATCGACAAATATACAAAATCGCTTCCATATTTGTCCATCTCATCCTTAATTGCCGCCGTCACAACATCTCTGGGCAGCAGCTCATTGACAAAACGCTGTTTTTTTTCATTCAGCAAAACTGCGCCTTCCCCGCGGACCGACTCGGATATCAGAAATCTGCGTCCTTCCTTCTGTGAATAGAGGGTCGTCGGATGAATCTGAATATAGTGCAGGTTCTCCAGTTCTATTCCATTTCGCATTGCAATGGCAAGACCATCCCCTGTTATATGCCTGAAATTTGTAGAGTGGACAAACAGACCCCCGATGCCTCCTGTCGCCATCACAACGCTTTTCGCCAGAATCCATTCTTTATGATCCTCCCTGTCAGCCACAACGACGCCTTTGCACCCCGCTTCATCTGCAATCAGATCGATCATCGTAGTAAAGGTCCGAATCGTAATATTCTCTCTTTCTTTTACCCTTTCAATCAGAGTACTCGTTATTTCTTTTCCCGTCACATCCTGATGATATAAAATACGGTACCTGGAATGACCGCCTTCACGCGTATACAAAAGCTTTCCATCCTCATCCCGCTCAAATTCCACACCATAAGCAATCAGCTCATCAATAATCTGTCTCGAGGACTGAATCATAATACGGACAGATTCCGTATTATTCTCCTGTCTCCCCGCTTTCATCGTATCTTCAAAATATCCGTCGTAATCCTTCTCACTGAGCAGGCAGGAAATGCCTCCCTGGGCAAGATAAGAATCGCTTTTTTCAAGCTCATCCTTCGTTATCATAAGCACCTTATAGTCCCCTGGCAGCTGCAGAGCCGTAAACAGCCCGGCCGCACCAGTCCCGGCTATAATCACATCATATGTTTCATTCATGTTAAGTCTTCCTTTTTCCTAATGGTTCACGCGAGTCACTTTTTTAATGTTTAAGACTAATATGACACATTCTTTTGCATTTGTCAATTTATTCCTCAAATATCCTGCATAACCGTCCAGCCATCTGCTCCCACTGTTCGTATAACTCCTCCAGAGCATGCCCCAGCTTCTCCTTCTCCCTGGTCAGTTCACTGCATTTCACTCCGTCGGTATAAATGTCCTCCTGCAGCAGCAATTCATCAATCTGGCGGATACGCTCTTCCTTTTCCTCAATCGTGTGTTCCGCACGTTTTAAGTCATTTTCTAATTTCCGCTTTCTGGCCTGCATTTCCTTTCGCTGCAGCCAGTCTGTTTTTGCATCTGGTTCCTGTACGGACGCCTCCTTTGCTCCCGTCTGTTTTTCTTTGGAATCTCTCTTTAAAAGCTGTTCCTTTTTTTCCAGATAATAATCATAATTTCCAATATAATTCACAAAATTATGGTTTTGCAAATCCAGAATCCGTGTTGCTGTCTCATTGATAAAATAACGGTCATGC
>CANOFI010000072.1 GCA_947565255.1 uncultured Lachnospiraceae bacterium | reverse complement strand
CTGTTTTCAGATAAGGGGTATCTGTGGGCGTGATAGCCGCCATTTTCTGAATATCCTCAAAATAGCTTCATTCGTATATGGCGGATGAACAGTGCACATATTGCGAATTAATATCTGATTCACTAAATGCTTTTCGAACCCTGGAGTGCGTTTGAAAGTTATTTTATGTCAACCATGCTGCGCAATGCATACCTCTTGGGCTCCTAGAGCGTGTCTGAAAATTCATTCACGCTCTTGAACTCCATCCAGCCAGAAGTTATATAAATTGACAAAAAATCATAAAACTGCTACACTACCATCATGAAATATCACACCTTACAAAAAGATATTAACCACACAAACACAGCAGGAGGCTTACATGATGCCGCTGCCGTCATTGAAAACGGAAGACGGTGCCATTTCCAGCCAGATTTTTAAGCTTCACATGCTGAAATCTTTACATCTATTATTTATACATTGTTAACGGCAGCCGCCAAACGGACATGCCCTAAAGGACTAACTTCGCGTCGCCGCATGTCCATTTTGCTCGTTGCCCGCGGGAATAAAAAATGTATGATAAGAATTTGGAGGGCTCTGAGAATGAATTTACTAAAACTTGCACTGTTACAAATAGCACCAGGAATAACATTGGAAGAAAACCTCAAAAAAGGAATCCACTATTGCAAAAAAGCCAAAGAATGCGGCGCCGACCTTGCGCTGTTCCCGGAAATGTGGAGCCAGGGATACCGCATATATGACCGCCCTGTCCGGGAATGGCAGGCAGAGGCAATTTCTGCCGGCAGTGATTTTGTCCGCGCATTTGGAAACCTTGCGAGGGAGCTTCACATGGCTATCGGCATAACGCTGCTGGAGCAGTATCCGAACGCGCCCCGCAATACGCTTATTGTGTTTGACCGGTTTGGGGAGCAAAAACTGGTCTATGCCAAAGTGCACACCTGCGACTTTGATGCGGAACGGCATTTGACGCCCGGCGAAGATTTCTGTGTCACAACGCTCGACACTGCCTGCGGAAAGGTCTGCGTCGGCGCTATGATTTGCTTTGACCGGGAATTTCCGGAAAGCGCAAGGATTTTAATGCTGAAAGGCGCAGAGCTGATTCTTGTGCCCAATGCCTGCCCCATGGAAATCAACCGGCTCTCGCAACTGCGCGCCAGGGCTTATGAAAATATGACGGCGATTGCCACCTGTAATTATCCAGAAACGGTTCCCGACTGCAACGGCGGTTCAAGCGTGTTTGACGGCGTGGCTTACCTGCCCGGATCGGACGGCTCACGGGACGCCTGTATCCTACAGGCAGATGGAACAGAGGGGATTTTTATTGCGGAACTTGATTTGGAGCAGCTTCGCAGCTACCGCGAGAACGAAGTGCACGGCAATGCGTACCGGCATCCGAAGAAATATGGCCTTCTAGTTGACACAGCCATAGACAAGCCGTTTATCCGAAAGGATTACCGGGAGTAGTAAGAAAGCCCATGCATGCCCTCTCTTTATGGCCTGTATATGATTGCAAGGAATGAATGGACTTCTTGATACCTGAAAAAGCTTATGGCTTCGCAAATGCAAAATCCCCAAAGCCCGCCTGCCAGCGGTTTTGGGGATTTTCTGCCGGTGCTGTCAAACCAGCCAGAGCCTATGCCTGTCAGCACAGGACTATCATTCTTCTCGGCGTCGTCTGCGGCGGAATGCTTCTGGTTGTCGCGGTATAGAATACCAGCAGCACCTGATTCTCAGGCCGGCAATGGAAGCTTTGCCCATTGGCTGTTCTGATGTCGGTATTTCTGTCGATATTCAGCTGCAATGAACGGTCCTGCGCCAGCAGATTCCGACCAAAGTAATTCAGCATGACCTGTTCATTCCTGCCTCTTGGGGCAACAAGATAAGCGCGGTACTGCGGCGGGAAGATCAACGGAACCGGCAGGCTGCCGTCGTAGTAGGCCGTAACCTCCATTCCCGGCCGCAGCTGCCGGTTGTCTACAACCATCGTCTGCGGGTCTACCATCATATTGACGATTCCATTTCCGGTGCGCAGCGCGACCATCTGGACGCAGCAGTCATTGCCGCTTGTGATATTGAAAATTGTGCCGTTGACCGGCACGAAGGTTGAATATGCCATAAAATTGAACCTTTTTTCTTTAATTTATGTGAAAAAAGAAAAAAGGTTCCTGAAATCCATCCTTTCCCGAACTGCAGCAGACATTCGAAAACGGTATCCCTCAGATTCCTGTCATTTTTTCCCCCGCACATTCTCCTCAATGATGTCGCACACCTGTTTTATCAACTCCAGGCACGGTCGTTTCTTATAATATTCCTTTGTCCGTTTTTCCGGCATTGTATTATCGAACATTTGTTCTTTTTCAGCGGCACTGTCTCCTTTTTTTACAAGTCCCAGCAAATCCTTACAATAGATTGAGCCGTTTTTTTCTCTGTAAATAGACGCCAGCTTCTGTACCATATCGTAATTTGCCTTTTTTCCTGCCACATCCCTGCCCTCTGTTGCTCCGGTCTCCAGTCCGGCCACCATAAGCATGCCGGAAAATGCCCCGCACACCTCGCGCATACGCCCCATGCCGCCGCCAAAGGAAGCGGAAAGGCGAAGCGCTGTCTCCTTATCTATGCCATACTCCTCCGCATATGCAGCAAACACCGACTGGGAACAATTATACCCCTCCCGGAACAGCGCAGCCGCAACTTCACGCTTTGATTCCATGCTACCCCTGCCTTTCTATTCCTTTCCGCTCCAGCAATACGTACATATATTCTCTTTTGCAATTCCAATGGATTCTATCATATCATCCAGACGGTGGAACCGCAGAGACGTAAAATTCAGTTTTTCACAAATTTTTTCTACCATTTTTTCATATTTTTCCGAATCCGGGTCCGCATACTCCCGCAAAAGCTCTTCCGTCACTTCCCCCTCTTCCAGTTCATTAATCACACGCCGGGCAATCAGCTCCAGCTCAGAGGTTGACCTTGAAAAATTCAAATACTTACAGCCAAACAAAAGCGGCGGACACGCCGGACGGATATGCACCTCTTTTGCCCCGCTCTCATAAAGGAATTCTGTCGTCTCCCGGAGCTGGGTCCCGCGTACAATGGAATCATCAATGAGCAGAAGACGCTTATCCTTAATCAAATCCTCCACCGCTATCAGCTTCATTTTCGCTATCAGGTCACGCTTACTCTGTATTGTCGGCATAAAGGAGCGCGGCCAGGTTGGCGTATATTTGATAAAAGGCCTGGAAAATGGAATACCGGACTCATTGGCGTACCCGATTGCATGTGCCGTTCCGGAATCCGGCACCCCCGCCACGACATCCGGTTTGACATGGTCGCGTTTTGCAAGAAGCTTCCCGCAGTTGTAACGCATTTTTTCTACACTGATTCCCTCATAGGAAGAAGACGGATATCCGTAATACACCCACAAAAATGCGCAGATTTTCAACTCCCTGCCCGGCTGAACCAGCGTCCTTACCCCATCCTCGGTCATCACAACAATCTCACCCGGCCCAAGCTCCTTTTCATGAACATAGCCTAAATTCAGATAGGCAAAGCTCTCAAAGCAGGCACAGGTTGCCCCCTCCTTCTTTCCGATGGAAACCGGAGTCCTGCCATATTTATCCCTCGCGCAGTAAATGCCCTTCGGCGTCAGAATCAGCATGGTCAGAGAGCCCTCAATGACCTCCAGCGCATACTGGATTCCTTCAATAAAATGATCCTTCTGGTTAATAATTGCCGCAACCAGTTCCGTCGGATTGACTTCCCCGTTGCTCATTTCAAAAAAATGTACCCGGTCCTTCAAAATATGTTCTATAATTTCATCTGCATTGTTAATCTTTCCAACCGTCGTAATTGCAAAAGAGCCATGATGCGAACGAACAAAAATAGGCTGCGCCTCAAAATCGGAAATACACCCAATTCCCATCGTCCCCTTCATGGAATTTGCTTCTGAGTCAAACTTTGTCCGAAAGGGAGAATTTTCCACACTATGAATCGCCTTATCAAAGCCATTTTCCCCATACACCGCCATTCCCGCACGCCTGGTGCCAAGATGCGAATGGTAATCCGTACCAAAAAACAAATCGAAAACACAGTCTTCTTTTGATGCTACTCCAAAAAATCCACCCATGATGTACCTCCTGTTTTTTATTTTTCTTACTTATTTTACAATTGTCGGCTCGCCCGGCACTTTCTCCGCCAGCCTGCTGATTGTCTCATGCAGCACCGGATGATAGTAATTCGGCGCAATCTGCTTCAGCGGCTCTAACACAAAATCCCGGTTCTGCAAATCTACATGCGGAATTTTTAAATTGTCCGCATCCATGATGATGTCGTCATAAAAAAGAATATCCAAGTCCAACGTCCTCGGACCCCATTTTCCCTGACGCACCCTGTTTACGGAACGCTCCACACCCTGCAGGAAATCCAGCAGTTCCTCCGGCATCAGAAGCGTTTCCACTTTCATACATCCATTTAAAAAATTATCCTGCTCCTTCATTCCATAAGGCCTGGTCGTCAAAAAAGAGGAGACGGATTTTACCCTGAAATCTTTTGACTGCTCCATAGACTGGATTCCATGCTTCAAATAAGCTTCCTTGTCGCCCAAATTAGAACCCAGCGCTATGTACGCTTCATGCCAGCCCCTGCTGATACAGACGGAAACCGTTTCTAACGGAAGACCGACAGGCGCCCACGGCTTTTCAATTTCTAAATCCAGTGAAGTAATCTGCGGAATCGTATAGAGCAGCTCATTTGCCAGTTCTTCTGCCGCAGTCTCAATCAGCTTATATACATGCTCCGTCAGAAAACGGGTCATCCGGAAACAAACCTTTCCATAATCCACCGTATCCTCAAGAGAATCCGTCTTACCCGCCTTTCTTATGTCAAGATAAAGATTGCAGGATACATAAAACTTCTGGCCAAGCTCGCGTTCTTCCTTCAGCACACCATGATTGGCAAACACTTCCAGTCTTTTAATGCTGATTTTATCCATCATCTCTTTCCTCCTTACAACAGCTTATCAAATCCCAGATAATTACTCTGTAAAATTTTCTTTGTCATCTGAATGGCACGGTAATTTTCCTTAATATCATGAACACGGACAAATGCATACCGTTTCATAACTGCCATAACCGTTGTGACCAGCGTCCCCTCTACCCGCTCATACACCGGAAGACCCAGCGTTGTGCCAATCACGGATTTTCTGGACGCCGCCAGCATCATCGGATATCCAAACTGATGAAAATCTTCCAGATACTTTAATATTTCCAGATTCATCTCATATGTTTTTCCAAACCCAATTCCAGGGTCCAGAATCATCTTTTCCTCATCCACACCGGCTTCCTTGGCAATACGGATGGACTCCTCCATTTCATGAAAAACCTCCTTCATAAAATGTGTATAATTCGTATTGTTCCGGTTATGTACCAAAATGCAGGGCAGATTATACTTTGCCGTAACCTTCGCCATATCTTTATCATGCCGAAATCCCCATATGTCATTAATCATATCTGCGCCCGCCTCGACTGCCGCAGTGGCAACCTCACTTTTATACGTATCGACGGATACCGGCACATCTAAATACGCCTTAATTTTTTCAATTACAGGCACCACGCGCTCAATTTCCTCCTGTACACTGACCGGTGCATACCCCGGACGGGTGGATTCTCCTCCTATATCAATAATGGAAGCGCCTTCTTCCAGCATCCACTTTGCACGCACAAGCGCAGATTCCGGTTTATAAAATTTCCCGCCGTCTGAAAAGGAATCGGGTGTCACATTTAAAATCCCCATTATATATGTCTCATTTACAATATCAAATTCCTTTTTCCCAATTTTCATTTCCTCTTCTCCTCTTTTCCGCCCATATTGTGTACAAATCCGCCAGCTGCCTTATATATAAATCCGGTCATTTTTTCTTTCCTCCGGCCAGTTGCATTCCATCCTCGCCTCACACGCAAAGCAGATTCTTGTCCGTTTATCCGCCTCTATCAAAAGTGCAGTCAGAACATCCCCGGCATCGTTCCCGCCTCTGTGATACCGAATGGCTTTTATCATCTGTCTTACCACTGCCTTTTCAAACCCGCAGTCCTCCAAAATCCGCTCTGCAAGCTGTGCGCTTGCCTCCTCGTGCGGAATTTCGTGCAAATACTGCTCCGCCCTCCCAATGTCGTGCACCAGGGCCAGCGCATAAAGCATTTCCCTGGAAAATCCAAGCATCCGTTCCTCATTCAGTATCACACAACCCCTTGCAACATCGAGGCAATGCTGGATATCATGTTTGCAAAATTGTCTGTTTTTTTCTAATTTTTTTAATTGTTCCATTTTTTCCAAAAACAGCGGGTGCCGGGTCAGGCAGCTGACCTTTTCCATTCTTTCCCCTTCTGAAAAAGCCGCTGCATGCGGATATTGCTTCAAGACAGATCCCTTCCATTCTTTTAAAAAAGTAAAACTTCCAAATGCCAGCACTCCCCGGTTTTTGCCATTTTTACACCATGTAAGCGCTTCCTTTTGCGCCTCTGTAACGCTCGCCTGACAAGCCGCAGGATACCCCATACGATGAATCGTTTCTGCCAGAAGCTCCCCGGAAAGGGCCCGCGGATTATCCGGTGTGATTGTATAAATAACCGTTGCAAGAGGCGCCATATGTGAAATAATTTTTTGGTACTCCTTATCTGCCAGCACTCCCATGATAAAACACCATTCCATATCCGAAAATTCCGTCTTCAGTGCCCGGCGAAGACACCGTGCCGCCTGTTCATTGTGTGCACCGTCCATTACAAGCAGCGGTTCTCTCCCAAGAATAGTCAGTCTTCCCGGCCATTTAGCCATCCTGAGTCCGCATACCACATGCTCATCTTTTATATTATAATGCAAATTCCGTAATTTCTCAATAACTTCTATTGCAATTGCTGCATTTTCTAACTGGTGTTCCCCTAACGGGATAAGCCGTATCGGCGGGAATGTCTTGTAAACCAGCGTATTTCCGCGGATATGGGTCCGGTCCGCGACACATAGTTCAGCGTGCTTTTCCCGGCAGACCTGCTTTAATACATTCAATACCTCTTCCTTTTGCGGTGCGCTCACCACCTGCGGTTTATACCCCGCTTCCTGCGGCGTCGTCTCCCCGCATGCGGCACAGCTTTTGTCTCCCGCACAATCCTCCGCCGCTTTTATAATCCCGGCCTTCTGCCCCGCAATTTCCCCAAGTGTATTTCCAAGTACAGCCGTATGGTCTCTGCTGATAGATGTTATGACGGCGCAGAGAGGAGTTTTTATACAGTTCGTTGCGTCTAACCCGCCGCCCAGCCCCGCTTCCAGCAATACAATGTCACAGCGCTCTTCCTTAAAGTATAAAAAAGCCAGCGCTGTCTCAACCTCAAACAAAGTTGGCAGGTCATCGCCCTGTTGTTCCATTCGTTCCATGACCGCCTTAATCCGCGCCATCAGACGGGCATAGGTCTTCCGCGCCATCGGCACATCATTGATGCGGAACACTTCCATTTCATCAAACACTGCCGGCGAGGTATACGCGCCCGTCCTGTATCCGGCCGCCTTCAATATACTGGATAAATAAGCAATCACGGACCCCTTGCCGTTCGTTCCCGCCACATGCACAAACTTTAAATCATTCTGCGGACTGCCCAGCGCCTCCAAAAGCCTGCGGATTCTCTCTAATCCAAGTACCATACCGCTTTTTCCAATTGTCTTTGCATATTCCTTTGCGTCTTCAGCTCTCAACCGTATCCTCTTCTCTGCGTCTTAAAATATCGTAACTGTCCGGGTTTTCCGACAGCCTTACCCATAATTTCTGCTGCGGATGCGGAGCGCTGTCCATCAAAAGCCCTTCCTCATCTGTAATTTCTGTCACTGCCGCCGCCACATTTCTTCCGTCCGGCTTCATAATCTCAATTTCTTCCCCCACCATAAATTTATTGCGCTGCTCCAAAAAAAAGGAACCATCCTCCCGCACCCTGCCCACACTTCCAAGATACGTATACTCCTTTACATACGTATTATTGTCATATATCTGTGTATGTTCATCCGGTTTTCCGAAATAAAATCCGGTTGTAAACTGCCGGTAGGTGCATTTGGAAATCTCCTCAAGATACCAGGGCATATTTTTTTTATAAAGTGCGGGGTCTTTTTTATAATCATCGATTGCCCTGCGGTAGGTCCTGGCAGCCGTTGCGACATAAAGCGCCGTTTTCATGCGCCCCTCAATTTTTAAGCTGTCAATCCCTGCCTCCAGAAGTTCCGGGATATGCTCAATCATACATAAATCTTTGGAATTAAAAATATACGTTCCCCGCTCATTTTCATAAACCGGAAGGTATTCTCCCGGCCGTTTTTCTTCCACAACTGCATATTTCCAGCGGCATGGATGCGTACAGGCCCCCTGGTTTGCATCACGCCCCGTAAAATAATTGCTTAAAAGACACCGTCCGGAATAGGAAATACACATCGCACCATGTATAAAGCTTTCAATCTCCATTTCATCCGGGATATGGCTCCGAATCTGTCTGATTTCTTCGAGGGAAAGCTCTCTCGCGGAAACAACCCGTTTTGCGCCCTGCTGCCACCAGAACTGATAGGTGCGGTAGTTTGTATTGTTCGCCTGTGTGCTCACATGCAGTTCCATCTCAGGCACAATCTCTTTTGCGATTGCAAACACACCCGGGTCCGCAATAATAAGCGCATCCGGCTTTATCTGCTTCAATTCCCTAAAATAAGCCTCCACACCATCCAAATCGCCATTATGCGCCAGAATATTCGCTGTCACATACACCTTTGCCCCATGTTCATGGGCAAATGCAATTCCCTGGGCCATCTCCTCCATGGAAAAATTTTTTGCCTTTGCCCGGAGTCCGAAAGCCTCTCCGCCTATATATACTGCATCGGCGCCAAAAACAACCGCTGTTTTCAAAACCTCCAGGCAACTTGCCGGTATCAGTAATTCTGTCTTTCTCATGCAAACACATCCTTCTACTTTTTTACACTGACTGTCACGCCATCTCCGACCGGAAGCAGGGTCGTTGTCAAATCCGGATGATGGTGGAGCGTATAAAGGTAATCGCGCATTCTGCTATGTATCGTCCGGTTTCGTCTTGTAACGACAAACCGTGACTGCACAATTTCCCCATCCTGCAGCACATTATCAGAGAGCAGCATCCCGCCTTTCCTCAACAGGCGGCATACATCCGGCAAAAAATGAATGTACTGTCCCTTCGCCGCGTCCATAAATATAAAATCGTATGTGCCGGACAGTTTTTTTAAAATGTCCGCCGCATCCCCTTCGAGCAGCGTAATCACAGACTCCTTCCCGGCCCTCCTGAAATTTTCCTTCGCAGCCGGAATGCGCTTTTCATATTTTTCAATGGTTGTAATCTGACATGGCTTCGGGTTATAATACTCCATAAACAACGCGGAAAACCCTACCGCAGTACCTACTTCTAATATATTTCCCGGTTCTGCCGCAGCAAGCAGCACCCGGAGCAGGCTCTGCGTTTCTTTACGAATAATAGGCACTTCATCCTGAAGTGCCTGTTTTTCTAGTTCCGACAGCTGGGGAGGCAGATTCTCATACAGAGAACAAATATAAGAATTCATTCTTTCATCCACTAACATACTTTATTCCCCATTCTTTTCCTCTTCTGGTGATGCGGCAATCCTCTCTATCATTTGCCTTAATTCCCGGAAACTCTTTTGTAATATTGAGCATTTCAATTAC